>NZ_JABAED010000012.1:0-157537 GCF_023701875.1 Rahnella sp. CG8 | reverse complement strand
GTGAGCCTCACGGCGGTGGACGGCGACATCCTGTTCAGCGCGAAAAAGCGCATCACGCTGATAGGCGGCGGCAGCTACCTCATCCTGCAGGACGGCAAAATTGAGTACGGCACGGCCGGTGAGTATTTCAGGAAAACGCCGCACACGGTGCTGACGGTGGCGGAAACGATGCCGCATGACTTTCCGTCGGTTCCACCGGTGATAAGCGGATTAACGGAACAGGAAGCAGAGAATGAGCCTGCAAACGATATAACCCGCGCCGGAATTTCCTGAGCACAGGGTATATAACCCACGAGTATCGCAATAAACATTCCAGCAAGCGGAAAGCTGAACAAGGATGAAAATATGTTATTAGCGCCCCCGATTTTACTTTCACAGCGAAAAACAGAAACTGACGATGACTGGGTCAGGCGATGTATTCACGTCGATAAATACAGGGACTTCCCCGTAAATAATCTCGGGGCCTGGCACGGTGGTGTGCATATTCCTCATACCGATGCGGGGGGGACTGCCAATCCGGTCAGGGCGATTGCGGAAGGAGAAATTGTTTTTTGTCGCTATCCTTCCGACAGAATTAGTGAGGATCCGTTGTGCTATCTGGGGGAGACAGACGACGGGGTGGTGCTGTTGCGTCACACTCTGACGCTGGGTGACCCCGAAGTGAACATCGTTTTCTATTCGTTGTGTCAGCACCTGAAACAGGTGAGAAGGAATGTACTGGAAGGCGTGGGAACCCTCATTAAAAAAGGCACGATATTGGGCACATCCGGACGCGTAGACGGCAAGAACGGATTCCATTTTCAGATTTGCTGTGATGATACGAACCTGCAAAAGCTTGCGGGGAGAAGCACAGGCAATCTTGATATCAGCAAACCTGGGCGCAGCGATATCACCTATGGTGATAAGCATTATTATTTGCCCTCCGGCACGCCTTTTATGGCCTCTCCTGACGAAAAGAAAGCGACAAGACCCCCGCTGTATATCAGCGACACTGAGCTTTTCGTCACTTTTACGAATAAGAAGGTCTTTACCCGTCAGGAAAATCCGGCAGGTAGCAGCATTTACACGAAGCTCAGTGAGGCGGGTGTCCGTTTGCCTGCCGTACCGGCAAGGGATTACGGCGAAACAGTGACCTGGAATGAAGCTGAATGGATTTGTGCTAATTATCCCGGCGGTTCGGGGTGGGTGAAAATGACTGCACCGGGTATTAATCAATACTCTGATGCCGATTTTCCTCACTGGACGGGGTGGTCACTTGTTGATGATGACAGTAATGCAGACAGCCAGTGTGATTCACCGGTTATTCAGCAATGGCAGCAGCAAATAAAAGATGAAAAAAGCTTAAAAGAAAAATATTTTTACGCGATTTGCCGGTTCCCGTTTGAATGGGATGAAACCACCGTTGACTCACGGTTCAGTTGGTTAAAGCAGGATAATAAATTCGTGCAACCTGCTTTTAATCCTCCTTCCTGGGATAAATTTCTTAATCATGCCAATGCACTCAGCTTTTTTGGCAAATTACCTGCTGACGCCCGGACAGCATTATCAGGAAGGGTCTGGCATTTCAACCCTGCTGCTTTTATTATGCATATCAATAAGGCCTCACAGGTTGAGTATATTGCAGTGGTTGGGACGCAAATACACAATGACCCAGCAAATAAACTGTCTTTTATCGGTCAGGCGGTGAGGTATATGAGGAAGTATATGCAGGAAGGCAATCGTGGAGTATACACTGTATTGATATTTGAAGAGGGTTATGAAGATAAACATTATGCTATGCTTGAATCATCAGCGATGAAGTTTGGCTTTAAATATAAGAAAATTGAATGCAATACTAATTTATTTAAATATCTAAATGAAGGCAGTGACAGGCATTGCATTCCCGTCAAACAGTTATCTATTTTTTGTCACGGTTTGCAAAGTGAGTTTGCATTTGGATATAAATATGCTGTTTCAGAAAAGTTGAGTGTGAACTTACAGAACTACACAATGATAAATGAAAATATATTTAGTCGGTTGGGAAGAATTAATTCCTATGCTTGCCGTACTGCTATGGGAAGACTTGATGGACATAGTGATTATGAATTCACACCCAAGATAAATGAAAGTTTAGCGCAAAAAATGGCTAATTATTTTGATATTCCAGTTTTTGCATATGTTATTCGGAGTAGTTATGCAGATACATGGGGGGCAAGGTCGCAACGTTTAGCTAGTAAGGTGATTAAAGATCCTTGGTTTGAGAAGCTTTCCTTAGAGCGTGAGGTTAATATAAAATTATGCGGGGCCTCATATAACATTGATGGCGCACTAAATGATGTTGGGGCAGGAACTACCCCATATAATTTGACAGATGAATACATGGAGTTTCTTCCAGTATGAAAGCCAATAAAATATTATTTATAATTTTATTATTTATTATTTTTTTCGTATATTTAATTTTTCCGAATTATATAATAGAGTCAGGTAAGTTAGGATACAGAGTGGTGGATTCTTACTCTAAGGAATATTTTATTGATTGTGAGACTGCGACTCTATACAAAAAAAAACCTATCATTATGCTTCCATCTGAAAAAGAATGGATAGAAAACCATGTTCTTGATTTATATAAAGATGAGTTAATGAGGTTTGACAAGGACGGGAATTATTTAAAAGTGGTAACATCCAATCATTGGGTTGATGGTTTTTTGTACAAGCACAGCTTATTCGATTATGATGGGGATTTAGTCGATACTTTTGAAAACATAACTTTCATGTCAGGCCGTTATTATAAATTTCAATATTCGTTTAGAAATGGAAGTGTGAACTCTGGCGTTCTTTCAAGCCTAACTCCTTCAATAATGAAAACTAATTATAGCTATGAGTTTAATGTGGGGTTGGCAAAAAAAAGTTGCTCACATCCGCAATGATGTTAATTTCAACGTTATCGCTCGATTCTCCTCTCGGAGGAGGGCTGGGTATGAAAATGGCAGTTTATTTTGGTATTCCCGTAGGGGATTTATTATTTGCGGTAATCATAAGAATGCATGGGGAACAAGGATGGAACGTCTGGAAAGTAAGATAAAAAAAGACGAATTATTTAATGAGTTGAGCCGAGAACGCGATGAGAGTGTGAACTACTGTAGGGCCGCATATAATGTCCAGGGCGCTTTACATGATGTTGTTGCGGGGACAACGCCTGTAATAATTCATTTCGGGCCAGACTACATGGAATTCATGCCAAAATGAAGAGTAAGATAGCTATCTTTATTTTTGTTTCTTTTTGTATTTTAGGTTATTTGTTTTTCCCTAAATATATTATACATTCAGATGACTATGGCTATAAAATAGCTGACTCATATGCAAGGGAATATTACATAGACTGTGAAAGACCAGCATTATACAAAAAAAAGCCCCAGAAATGGATGAAAGAACGAAAGATTGGTTAAGAAATAACACAAATGTTATATATGAAGATGAGTTGAAGGAGTTTGACCAAAGTACAGGCTATTATAAAGCAATTACAAGCGGCTTATGGATTGACTCATTTAAGTATAAATACACATTTTTTGATGTGAGTGGTGATGTTGATGGTGATACCTATGAAAGTATATTTTTCATAAGTGGATTGTATTATCATTTTCAATATACTCCCAGAAAAGGAGATATACAGAAAGGCTATTTCGCAAGTTTCAGACCTTCAACGGAAAGAAAAAATTATAGTTATGACTTTGATGTTGATTTAGCAAAAAAAAGTTGTTCACATCCGCAATGATGTTAATTTCAACGTTATTGTTCTATTCCTATCTCTAAGGAGGGCCGGGTATGAAAAGGCGAGTTATTTTAGTATTCCTGTGGTGGGTTTATTATCATCGGTAATTACGAGAATACATGGGGTCAGGGTCGTAATATTTACCTAGTAAGGTAATTAAAACCCCTTGGTTTGAGATGCTTTCCTCAGAGTGTGAGATGAATATAAAAATATGCGGGCTTCATATAACATTGATGGGGCATTGAATGATGTTGGAGTAGGCACCACGCCCTATAATCTTTCAAAGGAATATAAGGATTACCTTCCAAAATGAAAGTAAATATTAAAATAGCACTGGGGTTGGTTTTTTTATTGCTAGGTTTATATTATATGTGGCCAAGATATATTATATCTTCTGGCCCACTAGGCTATAAAGTGGTTGATTCATATAGTAAGGACTATTATATAAATTGTGAAATAGATACGCTATATAAAAAGGATAAGGCTGAAATGAGTATAATCGATAGGGAGTGGATTGAAAATAACTTGGGAAAAATTTATAAAATTAGATTGTTAGAGTTTGATACAAATGGAGATGCATTAAAAATAATAAGCGCGCCGCATTGGGTTAACAGTTTTCTTTATAATTACAGCATATTTAATGAAGATGGTATTTTAACTGACATGTATGAAAGCATTATTAAAATCAATGGGGTTTATTATAAGTTCGATTATACATTAATTCCTGGTGAGGCTGAAAAGGGAAGGTTGTCAAGTTATCCTCCAACAAAAAGAAAAATTGATTATAGCTATGGCTTTTATGTGAACTTGGCCAAAAAAAGTTGCTCACATCCGCAATGATGGTAATTAAAGTCATGGTCAGGTGTTGATTTCGGCAAAAAAAACCAGCCCGCAGGCTGGTCTGGTGCATCACTGACGCGAATTAACGGCGGACGGCGATGGCTTCGATTTCGATTTTCACGTCTTTTGGCAGACGGGCGACTTCAACGCAAGAACGGGCCGGGAATGGCGCGTTGTGCTCGGTGAAGAAGGCTTCATACGTGGCGTTAACGGTGGCGAAGTCATTCAGATCTTTCACGAAAACGGTGGTTTTCACAATATCTGACACTTTCAGGCCAGCGGCTTCAACGATCGCCTGTACGTTTTCCAGTGACTGGCGCGTTTGTGCAGAAATGTCGTCAGCCACAGAGCCGGTTTTAGGATCCACTGGGATCTGGCCGGAAGTGATGATCATACTGCCCAGATCCACGCCCTGAACATAAGGACCGATAGCGGCAGGGGCGTTTTCAGTGCTGATTTCGCGGGACATAATGTCTCCTGATTTGCGTTAAGGGGAACAAGAAATTGTTCCCCAGTATAAAGGCTCAGTCGTTATTGAGCACCACCTGATGCTCAAACTCTTTTTCGCAGTATTTGCACTTCAGGTGCACGCCGTCTGCGCGTTGTTTCACCGCAAAGCTGGAATCCACCGGTTCAAAACGGCTGATGCAATTGCCGTTCGGGCAGCGCAGTACGCCGACAATCCGGTCCGGCAGCGTCGGCATCAGCTTTTTCACCACGTCGTAATTGTCGATGCGGTTCACCGTCGCGCGCGGGGCATACACCGCCAGCTGATTGACCTGTTCGTCGGTCAGAAAGGTGTTTTCAATTTTGATGATGTCTTTGCGGCCCAGCTCGCCGGAAGGCAGGTTCAGGCCGACCGTCACACGTTGTTCCGTCTGGGTAAACTTGAACAGCGACAGTAATTTAAATCCGACCTGTGCCGGAATATGGTCGATGACCGTACCGCATTTGATCGCTTCAACCTGAAGTTTGTTGTCGTGCGTCATAATCGTTTTCTCCTCAAGTTTACTGTGCAGTGTCTGCGTTCAGAACCAGCGCCAGCAAAGCCTGACGCGCAAAAATTCCGTTACCGGCCTGCTGGAAATACCAGGCATAAGGCGTTTTATCCACATCCGGCGTGATTTCATCGATACGCGGCAGCGGGTGAAGCACTTTCAGGTGCGGCTGAGCATGGGTCAGATCGGCAGCCCGCAGGACAAACTGTGCTTTCACGTTGGCGTATTCCGATGGATCCAGACGCTCTTTTTGCACGCGGGTCATGTACAGAATGTCGATTTCAGACACCACTTCATCAATGCTGCTGTGCAGGCTGTATTCGATGCCTTTCTCTTCCAGCAACGTCAGGATATACCCCGGCATCGCCAGCGCGTCCGGCGCGATAAAGTAGAAGCGGTTACCGTTAAATTTCGCCAGTGCCTGTGCCAGGGAATGCACCGTGCGGCCATATTTCAGGTCGCCGACCATGGCGATTTTGATGTTGTCGAGACGGCCCTGAGTTTCCTGAATGGTGAACAAATCCAGCAGGGTTTGCGTCGGATGCTGGTTCGCTCCGTCGCCTGCGTTGAGCACCGGAATACCGCCGGAGAATTCGGTCGCCAGACGCGCCGCGCCTTCCTGCGGATGGCGCATCACAATCGCATCAACGTAGGTGCTGATGACCGAAATGGTATCGGCCAGCGTTTCGCCTTTTTTGCCGAGCGAGGTGTTGCTGCTGTCGGAGAAACCCACCACCGAGGCGCCCAGACGATGCATCGACGTTTCAAATGACAGACGGGTGCGGGTTGAGGCTTCGAAGAAACAACTGGCGATCACTTTGTGTTTCAGCAATTCAGGCTGCGGGTTGGCTTTCAGGCTGGCAGCGGTATCCAGTACCAGTTCCAGCTCTTCGCGGCTGAGATCGTTGATAGAAATGATGTCTTTCTGATACAGCGGATTGGCCATAGTCGTCATTCTCCTGTTCTTTACGCGTAAAAAGTGTGGCGCTCAAATTCCGGACAAAAAAAAGCCCCTCAATGAGGGGCTTTCAGTAAAACGGTAATACCACGGAAGAACAACGGCAGCGGGCTGCCTGATGGCACGGTGTTTGGTCGATCATCTGAGCACAAAACCTGGCGATTGTTCATGGGTTCTCCCGACAAATTGTGGCGCATTATACGCGGGTCATTGACGACATCAAGCGGAAAAATGGCCTAAGGCAAACGGTTGCTGCCGTGGTTTTCCTTTATCGCCAGTATTCGCCTGATTATCCTGCAAACTCTGTCCAGCTCTGTCATTTCCCGTGGCGCAACCAGCACGGAAGTACTCGATGCGATCACGCCGAGCACCTCCGGCAACCGGTGTTGATCGATAATCCGCCCCACGGCGCGACCATAGCCCGGCATGACATGTACCACGACAAATTGAGGATTGTGATCCACATCGGTGACCATTTCACTCACTGGCCTCAGGGCATCAGGGATAAGCTGAGATTGCTCATTGAGGGCGTAAATCTTTTTGCCTTTGGCATTCTGTACCTTCACGACGCCCAGTATTTTCAGCAATTGAGAAATGGTGGACTGGCCGATGTTGCGGTATCCCGCCCGCTGGAATTCCACACGCAGTTCTTCCTGTGATGAAAAACTCCGGCTGGCAATAAGCTGATGGCAGAGGATCAGTTGCTGGTGTTCTTTTTCAAGTGTAGACAACGTTCTTTTCATGGTTATGTTCCCGGTAAATAAAGGACGTCAACATGGCAAAAAAATCATTTTCTACAAAGAGTTAAACCAAAGAACCGAGACTTAGCGCGAACATCAGCAATACCAGTAAAATTCCCATCAAAGGTGCGACCCATTTCAGCCAGCGGACATAGGGCACCCGCGCGATGGCCAGACCGCCCATGACGACGGCGGAGGTCGGCGTGACCAGATTCACCAGCCCCGATGCCGACTGATAAGCGGTCACCACCAGTTCACGCCCGACGTGGGCGAAATCGGCGAGAGGCGCCATAATCGGCATGGTCATCACCGCCAGACCGGATGAAGAGGGCACCAGAAACGACAGCACCACTTCGAGCAGGAACATGACGTTAATGAAAATCACGCTGGATAATCCGGAAACGATGCCTTCTGCGCTGTGCAAAATGGTGTGGGTGATCATGCCGTTGTCCATGATCACCACGATGCCACGGGCAATGCCGATGATCAGTGCCACGCCGAGCAGGTCGCGTGCACCATCAATGAATGTCGAGGTCAGTTCTTCCTCACTCATGCGGGCAATCAGCCCCACCAGGATCGCTGCGGCCAGGAAAACGCCGGAGATTTCCCCCATCCACCAGCCTTTTACCGATACGCCATAAATCATCACCACAAAAGCCAGCGCGAAGATCAGCAGAATGATTTTACGTACGCCGGTAAAGGGCAGCAGTTCATCGCTGCGGTTACCGAGAAAGTGGGCGCGGTTGCTGTCCCACTGATCAGCCACAACAGAAAGCGAGGGATCGCGGCGCACTTTACGGGCATAGCGCATCACCCAGATCACGCAGATCAGCCAGCCGACGATCAGAATCGCCACGCGCAGGCCGATCCCGTGGGTGAAGGGGATCCCGGCAGCATTGGCGGCAATCACTGTCGCGAAAGGATTGATCGTTGAGCCGAGCGTGCCAATCCCGGCGCCCAGCAGTACGGTAGCCGCCGCGACCAGCGGGTCGAAACGGGCCGCCATCATCACCGGTACCAGAAGGGTGTAAAATGGCAATGACTCTTCGGCCATGCCGTAAATGGTGCCACCGGCGGCGAACAGTGCCATCAGGATCGGGATCATCCATTCTTCTTTGCCCTTAAGCCGGACAGTCACCCGTTCAATTCCGGCGTCGATTGCCCCGGTTTTGGTGACGATGCCCAGAAAACCGCCGATGATCAGAATAAATAAAGCGACATCAATTGCGCCAGCCTGGCCGGTGGTGTGGTTGTACAGGCCATCAATGGGCGCGAGGAAAATATCCACCAGCCCCTGCGGGTTGCCGGTAACGGCGTGATAGGTGCCTGAGACGGGAACTTCTTTACCCAGCCCGACATTCATCGCCATGTCGTACTGACCGGCGGGGATAATCCAGCTCAGGCCCGCAACCAGCGCGATAAGCACAAACAAAATGGTGTAGGCAGAAGGGAATTTGAATGTACGCATAAACGTAATCCTTAAAAAAAGCGTGAAGGCAAAACGCCTTCACGCAAGGGGCTTAGTCATCGCCAAGGGTGGCGACCATGACCGCTTTTATGGTGTGCATACGGTTTTCGGCTTCATCAAAAACGATGGAATGCGGGGACTCAAAAACGTCATCCGTCACTTCCAGCCCTTTCATGCCGTAAGCGATTTCCAGTTCTTTGCCGAGGGTGGTTTCTTCGTTATGGAAGGCGGGCAGGCAGTGCATGAATTTGACGTCAGGATTGCCGGTGGCGTTAAGCACCGCCGCATTAACCTGATACGGGGTCATCAGACTGATACGTTCTGCCCAGGCGGTTTTGGCTTCGCCCATTGACACCCAGACATCGGTGTAAAGAAAATCGACGCCCTGTACGCCTTCATCAACGTGCTCTGTCAGCAGGATCCTTGCGCCGGTAGTGCGGGCGATATCGCGGCAGGTCGCGACCAGTGTCTCTTCCGGCCAGAAGGATTTTGGCGCGATCAGACGGATATCCATTCCCATTTTTGCTGCCCCGACCATCAGGGAATTACCCATATTGTTTCGGGCATCGCCCAGATAAGCGAAGCTGATCTGACAGAGTTTTTTACCCGGCGAGTGTTCAAGCATGGTCATCAGGTCGGCAAGGATTTGGGTCGGATGAAACTCGTCGGTCAGCCCGTTCCACACCGGTACGCCGGAGAATTCCGCCAGTTCTTCCACCGTCTTTTGTGCAAAACCCCGGTATTCGATGCCGTCATACATTCGCCCCAGCACGCGGGCGGTGTCTTTCATGGATTCCTTGTGTCCGATCTGGCTGCCGCCAGGGCCGAGATAGGTCACGTGTGCGCCCTGATCAAACGCGGCGACTTCAAACGCACAGCGGGTGCGGGTCGAGGTTTTCTCAAAAATCAGCGCGATATTTTTTCCGCGCAGACAAGGGCGTTCCTGACCCGTTTGCTTATCGTCTTTAAGCGTCAGCGCCAGGGTGATCAGTTGCTGAATTTCTTCCGGTGTGAAATCAAGAAGTTTAAGAAAATGACGGTTTTTCAATGTGGTAGTCATAACATCATCCTGAAATAATCAAGTGAGGGCGGGTTATTCCGCGCGGATACAGGTGCCTTTCAGACCGGCCAGAATGGCTTCACCCTCTTCCAGTGCGCCGATCCCCGCCAGCCCGTGGCAGGCGTCGACAAACTGGCAGGCGGCACTGACTTTCGGCCCCATGGATCCGGCGTCGAAGGTCATACCGGCGAGATCCCGTGTAGTGATTTGATGCAGCGGACGCTGCTCCGGCGTGCCCCAGCCGAGGTACACCGCATCGGCATCGGTCAGGATCAGCAGCGCGTCGGCCTGTAACTGACGCGCCAGCAGCGCCGCCGAAAGGTCTTTGTCGATGACGGCCTCTGCGCCTGCCAGCCCGTCGGCGGTCTGATGAACCGGCACACCGCCGCCGCCGTTACAGATGACCAGATAGTGCTTTTCCAGCAAGTCACGGATGGCATCAATCTCGAGGATGCGCTGCGGTTGAGGAGAGGCGACCACGCGGCGGAAATGCTGCCCGTCGGCTTTCATCGCCCAGCCTTTTTCGGCGGCCAGATTTTCCGACTGCGCCTGCGTATAAACCGGACCGATGTATTTCGTCGGCTTATCAAATGCCGGATCGAGTAGGCTGACTTCCACCTGCGTCAGCAGGGTGCAGACGCGACTCTCAGGCAGACAATTTTTCAACGCCTGTTGCAACAGATAGCCGATCATCCCCTGTGTTTGTGCCACCAGAATATCGAGCGGGTAGGGCGCGACTGCCGGATAAGCGCTGTTTTGCAGCGCCAGCAATCCGACCTGCGGGCCGTTGCCGTGCACCAGCACGACGCGCCATTTCTGGCATAGCGCAGCCAGCGTTTCGGCCGCCAGACGGATGTTTTTGCGCTGCAGTTCGGCTTCGAGCGGTTCGCCACGGCGCAACAATGCGTTGCCGCCGAGGGCGACAACCAGAACAGGTTTGTTCATGAAATTTTCCCGGTATAGGTGATCAGATGTCGTCGCGTTCAAGCGGGCAGCTCATGCAACGCGCGCCGCCGCGACCTCTTCCCAGTTCATCACCCGGAATGGGGAGAACGGTGATTCCGGCTTTGTCGTATTTTTCGTTAGTCCGGGTGTTACGTTCGTAGCCGATGACCACGCCGGGACGCACGGTCAGGACGTTATTGGCGTCATTCCACTGTTCGCGTTCGGCTTCAAAACTGTCGCCACCGGTGGTGATGAGTCTGATGTCGTCAATGCCCAGTGCTTTGCCGATTGCCCGGACGAACTGTGGTTCTTCGGTGCGACGCAGGCCACCGTGACCATTGTCGGTCAGCGTCCAGCACAACGTGGTGTCGCGCACCACTTCCGGATACACCGAGAAAGTGTCCAGATCGATATGTGTCATGACGGTATCAAGGTGCATACAGGAACGGTGTTTCGGTAATTGCAGCACAATCACTTTGGTGGCTTGCTGATGTTTGAACAGTGAACGCGCGAGGAACTCCACACCCTGCGGTGTCGTGCGTTCTGATAAACCAATTAATACTGCGCCACGGCCAATGACTAAAACATCGCCACCTTCCAGCGTGGCGTGGTCGTAATTAAATTCGTCGTCGCCAAAGTAAGTAATAAATTCGTTATCGGTAAAGTGCGGGTGCCAGCGATATATGGCCCGTAAATTATTGGTTTCCCGTTTACGTGCTTCCTTTGCCATCGGATTAACTGATACGCCGTTATATATCCAGCAGGAGGTATCACGGGTAAATAAATGATTGGGTAAAGGCTTAATCACGAAGTCATTTAACTGATGCGTATCTGTGACCATATTATGGAATGTATCGGGAATTTCACTGTATGTTAATCCGCCGCTCATAAACCGGGCCGTTTGCCGGTGAGGAAGATCGGCCAGCCAGCCACGAATCTCTTCGGCAAATTGTGGCCCAAGCCGGTAATCCGAGATTTGCCGGCTGAGCAGCCAGTCTTTGGCCTCGCGGTTATCGAGGGTTTCCGTCAGCAGGTCAGTGAGCAATAAGACTTCCACACCTTGCTGGCGCAAGGTCTGACTGAAGACGTCATGCTCTTTTCCGGCGCGCTCAACGGAAAGTACGTCATCGAATAATAATTCCTGACAATTCGACGGGGTGAGTCGCTGTAAACTTAAATTTGGCCGGTGAAGCATCACGCTGCGAAGTTGGCCTATTTCGGATCCTACATAATGCCGTTTCATATTTATCCCTTTTTATAAAAAGAAGACCAAATAATGTTTTGGGCAAATGAATTACGCGGAGAATAAATAATATATTCAACCTGAAATGGAATGTGCCCGCAACGGAGTGAATAATATTCCGCTCAGGCATTTAATATGTGATTCAGATCGCATCAGAATAAACGGATGAAAGAGGTTATATGTTGATTGATAAGCGTCATTGTTTTATTTATTAGCGGGCGCAGTAAAGTGAATAATAAACGAAATATCAGCGTAATTATTTATCCTGACAGTAAATGACCGATTGAGATAATGTTTACTCAGTTATAATCCGCTAAAAAATAAGGGGTTTATTTCTCGTCTGCATAGAATGTCTTTTTTCATGATTAAATATTTATAAATACTCTGAAACCTTAAATAACTATGATTTATTTGGGGTGTTTTCGGTTTAATTAACTTTGTGATCTGTGAGTGAGTTTTTATAAAAAATCCGTAATACCAACAGGATGAAAGGGCCACACTGAATACGTTTTCAGGGTTTATGCAATCTGACTGCATAACCATTGTTTACCGGCTACGGGTGATGTTCAGCCACAAAAATATCCCCCAGAAAGTCAAAATTTTGATCCCGCTCTGGCAAGCAGACAGCAAACAGGATTAGTATTTATGAAACGCTGTTTCACTCATGCATTACAAACCCGAGGTTATGATGATCACAGGAAACATCCACGCACTGCATCTCGTCCCTTATCTGCCCGCTGAGCTGCGCGAGGCCATTGAATACGTTAAACAACACATCACGCCGGACACCCCGTTGGGTAAACACGATATCCGCGGCAACGACGTTTTTGTGCTGGTTTCCAATGATTCCACTGCGCCACAGGCTGAACGCCGTGCCGAGTTCCACGCACGTAATCTGGATATCCAGATTATCCTCAACGGCACCGAAGGCATGACGTTCAGCAACTTACCGGCAGGATATGTCGATACCGACTGGCTGGAAGAGAAAGACATCGCGTTCCTGGCTGCCGGTGAGCAGGAAAAAACCATGATCATGCAGACCGGCGATTTCGTGGTGTTTTATCCGGGCGAAGTGCATAAACCGCTGTGCGCCGTCGGCGAACCGGCCAATGTGCGTAAAGCCGTGGTGAAAATGAACGTCAGCGCATTGTCCGCTTAATGCTTATTGTGTAGCGCTTTGTGCGCTTGATCAGCTTCATCCGCCAGCGACGCAGCCTGCCGAGACGTTCCGGCGCTTTGAGTTTGTGTTTGATCCACACCACCTGCCACGGCTGGAGACGCATCTGGCCGTTAAATACTTCTCCGCTAATCAGATCCTTCCCTTCGACCGCCAGCTTCAGCATCTGCGAATGATCGCTGATATTGAATATGCAGCTGATCCGGTCTTCGGTTTTCGGATCATAGCGTTCCATCGCAAACAGCGATTTGCCCAGATCAAACACGCGCTGGCCAGCCTGCGGTGAAAATGCCGGGTGCTCGCGGCGGTGCCTGATGAGTGCCTGTAATCCGTAAAAAATGCGGGCGCGTAAGCCGTCTTTTTTTTCCAGTTCAGCTTCAATATCCATCAGATCCAGCTTTTTACGGTTGATGCGGCGGTTGATCCCGGACTGATGCATGCCGTCGAGATCGTTCTCGCTGCCCAGCAGGCTGTGAATATAAATCGCCGGGACGCCGATAAACGACAATAACAGCGCCTGTGCCGCCAGAAACTTGCGGGCTTTCATCTCGGTATTATCTTCCGGTTCGGTCAGCGCGCTCAGGTAATTAATGTTCAGTTCGTAAGGCGAATGGGTGCCGTCGCCGTTGTCTTTATAGGACACGCGGCCTTCCTTGCGCAGCGTTTCCTGCGCCATGTATTTACGTTCGTCATCGGTCAGGAAGGTTTCGGTCGGACGTAAACCGATGCCGTCGTGGCTGGCAAGGAAGTTGAAATAGGTGGTGTCAGGGTAACGGGCTTCCGCATTCAGGCTTTGCGCCCATTGGGTGAGCGTGGTGGTGTCCTGACGCAAAAAAGCGTGCAAGGTCAGCGGTGGCAGCGGGAACTGATACACCATGTGTGCCTCGTCACCTTCGCCGAAATAACTGATATTTTCGTGATGCGGGACGTTGGTTTCAGTGATGATCCGCGTGCCGGGGATCACTTCATCGAGAATAGTGCGCCAGACTTTAATGATGTTATGCGCCTGTGGCATGTGAATGCAGCGCGTCCCGGCTTCTTTCCAGATATAGCCAATCGCATCAAGGCGGATCGACTGTCCGCCGCTGGCGGCGTATTGCAACAGCACATCAATGCTTTCCAGCAAGACCTGAGGATTCTTGAAATTAATATCGATCTGATCTTCACTGAACGTCGTCCACAGATACAGTTCGGTGCCGTCGGTTTTGATAAATGGCGAGAGCAGCGGCGAAGCGCGCGGGCGCACGACGCGGCTGTAATCCAGCTCGGGATTAGCGGCAATAAAGTAATCTTTGTAATACGGATCGTCATGCAGATAGCCTTTCATCCATTCGCTTGAGCGGGAAATATGGTTGATCACGCAATCAAACATCAGGTTGAAATTGGCCGAAAGGTGATGAATATCTGACCAGCCACCAAGATGTTCATCGATCCGCCGGTAGTCAATGACGCTAAAGCCGTCGTCTGAACTGTACGGATACATCGGCAGAATATGGATGTCGCTGATAATGTCGCGCAGATAAGTGTTAGCGAAATGATTGAGCGTCGCCAGCGGCGGTTGCTCGCCGTGACGGATATTATCGCCATAAGTAATCAGATAAATATTGGTACCATCCACCCAGCGGGTGGTGCGGTGTTTGCCGTAATTCCATTTGTCGGCGAGATGCAGGATTTTTTTCAGCAGGTCGGCGATGTGTTCCCGGGGGTAAATCCTGCTTAACAGGCTTTCCAGCCGCAGAACATACTCAAGATTGACTGAGCTCATATCGGTTCCTTCTTCTGCATTTTTGTTTTTTTGACCAAAGCGCTTTAAAAAGGTTAGCTGAAAATGCAGTCTTCTGGCGGGAACGGGCGGGATAAAGTGCAAAACGATGTAAAGATTGCAGCGTGCAGGAAGTGTATCCTTGCTGCACGCCCGGGGGAAATCAGTCGTTACCGAGGGTGGCAACCATCACCGCTTTGATGGTATGCAGACGGTTTTCAGCCTGATCAAATACTACGCTGTGGCTGGATTCAAAGACTTCATCGGTGACTTCCATGCCGCCGTGCAGGCCATACTCTTCCGCCATTTGTTTGCCCAGCGTGGTCTGGTCGTCATGGAAGGCTGGCAGACAGTGCAGGAATTTCACCTGCGGATTGCCGGTCAGCGCCAGCATCGCGCTGTTGACCTGATAAGGGCGTAGCAAATTAATACGCTCTTTCCAGACTTCTTTCGGCTCGCCCATGGAAACCCACACGTCGGTATACAGGAAATCAGCATCTTTCACGCCGGTCGCAATATCTTCGGTCAGGGTAATGCTGCCGCCATTTTCTTTCGCCAGGTGCTCACAGGTGGCGACCAGTTCGGCTTCCGGCCAGCAGGCCGACGGTGCGACAAGGCGCAAATCCAGACCGCATAATGCGGCGGCTTCCAGCAGCGAATTGCCCATATTGTTACGGGTGTCGCCCAGATAGGCCAGACGCATGCCTTTCAGTGGCTGGCCCGGCAGGTGTTCCTGCATGGTCAGCAGGTCAGCCAGCAACTGCGTCGGGTGGAATTCGTTGGTTAAGCCATTCCACACGGGAACACCGGCATATTGCGCCAGAATTTCCACTTTATCCTGACCGTAACCGCGATACTGAATACCGTCGTACATGCGGCCAAGGACGCGGGCGGTATCTTTCATCGATTCTTTGTGGCCGATCTGGCTGCCGCTTGGGCCGAGATAGGTGACTTTCGCCCCCTGATCGTATGCGGCAACTTCGAAAGAGCATCGGGTGCGGGTTGAGTCTTTTTCGAAGATGAGCGCGATGTTTTTGCCTTGCAGGCGGGCTTTTTCGGTGCCGTTTTTCTTAGCCGCTTTTAATTCTGCGGAGAGTTTCAGCAGTGACGAAATCTCTGACGGGGTAAAATCCAGTAACCTGAGAAAATGACGTTTACTCAACAAACTCATGATGTCGCTCCATAGCGCGTAAGCATTTCGGATTGAATTTAAATTCAATTTAACTGGATGAATATGCAAATACAACCCCGCAGCAAAAACTTTGTCGTTTATAGTGGAGACGCGCCCTGCGGTGTGTGAAAATAGCGTACAAACGTCACATTGATTGAGGACAGAGATATGGCAAACCGTGAATTGCTGGAAGAACAACGTGAAGAGACTCGCTTAATCATCGAAGAACTGCTGGATGATGGCAGTGATCCTGACGCGCTTTACACTATCGAACACCACTTATCTTCAGAGAAGTTTGAAGTTCTGGAGAAAGCAGCAGTTGAAGCATTCAAACTGGGTTATGAAGTCACTGACGCTGAAGAACTGGAAGTGGAAGATGGTTCAACCGTGATGTGCTGCGACGTGATCAGTGAAATCGCGCTGAAAGCGGAGTTGATCGACATCCAGGTTGAGCAACTGATGAATCTGGCCGAGGCCAACGGCGTCAACTATGACGGCTGGGGCACTTACTTCGAAGGCGATGACGACGAAGAAGGTGAAGAAGGCGAAGACGAAGATTTCGTTGATGAAGATGATGACGGAAAACGTCATTAATCTGAATGCCTCCCCCTTCGCAGGGGGAGGCGTTAATTAAAGCACGTCCCCGTTACTCTCAATCACTTTCTGATACCAGCCGAAACTCTCCTTTTTCGAGCGTGCCATGGTGCCGCTGCCATCATCGTTTTTATCGACGTGAATGAAGCCATAACGTTTGCTGTACTGCCCGGTGGTAAACGACACGCAGTCGATGCAGCCCCACGGCGTATAACCCATCAGATCCACGCCGTCTTCCAGCACGGCTTTTTTCATCTGCGCGATGTGTGCTTTCAGATACGCAATGCGGTAATCATCGTGAATGACGCCGTCATCACCCGCTTTGTCGATCGCACCAAAGCCATTCTCGACAATAAACAGCGGCTTCTGATAACGCTCGTACAAAATATTCAGGGTGTAACGTAGCCCGACGGGATCAATCTGCCAGCCCCAGTCAGACGCTTTCACATGCGGATTCGGCACGCTGCCCGCAAAACCTGACAAGCCATTATCATCACTCGGATTGTGCGCTGAAATCGCGTTGCTCATGTAATAGCTCAGGCCGATGTAATCCGCACAGCCATCGCGAAGTGCCTGTAAATCGCCATCTTCCATTTTGATGTTGAAGCCGCGACGTTCCCACTCTTTCAGCGCATACGCCGGGTAATAACCGCGCATATGGACGTCGCTGAACAGGAAGCGTTCGTGCATTGCTTCAACGGAATACATCACGTCGTCAGGATGGCAGGAGAACGGATAGAGCGGCACCATGGCGATCATGCAGCCAATCTGAAAATCAGGGTTGATGTCATGGCCAAGTTTCACCACTTTAGCGCTGGCCACGAACTGATGATGCAGCACCTGATACATCGTCTCTTCCGGATTTTCCTCCTCGGTAAATACCACGCCGGAGCAGCAATAACCGAACAGCGGATATTTCCAGTTACGCTGGTTATTGATCTCGTTGAAGGTCATCCAGTATTTCACTTTGCCTTTGTAACGCTCCATCACCACCTGGCTGAAACGCACAAAGAAATCGACGACCTGACGGTTTTTCCAGCCGCCGTATTCCTTCACCAGATGCCACGGCATTTCGAAGTGGGAGAGGGTGATTACCGGCTCAATATTGTGTTTGAGCAGCTCATCAAACATATCGTCATAAAATTGCAGACCGGCTTCGTTTGGCTGTAATTCGTCACCGTTCGGGAAGATACGCGTCCAGGCAATCGAGGTGCGGAAGCATTTGAAACCCATTTCGGCGAACAACGCGATGTCTTCTTTGTAGTGCGAGTAGAAATCGACGGCTTCGTGGTTCGGATAGCTGTAGCCGTCAAGCACGCCGTCGGTCATCACCCGGTCAACGCCGTGCGCGCCGCCGGAAAGGACGTCGCAAATGCTGATGCCTTTGCCGCCCTGATTCCAGCCGCCTTCCACCTGATGCGCCGCTACCGCGCCGCCCCACAAGAAATCTTTCGGTAACTGATGATTCATTTGATTCTCCCTGGATACTTGATGAGGGCAGATTGCTTCTGCCCTGTAGATCGTAATGTCAGATTTAATTCATTTCAGCCTGCGCAGCCCGACGGGTTTCTGCCGGTACTTTTTGGGTCGCGGTAACATCGGGTTCATCTTTGAAACCGACCAGCCAGGTGAACAACGCACCGAGCACAAAGACGACGCTAATGGACAGCAGGAAACCGAGGAACTGTGGCATATGACCTTCTTTGAAGAACACCGGCAGTACGGCAATCCCCGGCAGACAGTAGCTCCATGACACGGCGTTAAAGGAACCGGCAATCGCACCGCCAATCCCGCCTGCGACACAACTGCACAGGAACGGTTTTTTCAGGCGCAGCGCCACACCATAAATAGCGGGTTCAGTGATACCGAACAGGCCGGTGACGCCCGCAGACAATGAGATCCCTTTCATTTCGCGGCTGCGGGTTTTCAGATACACGCCAAACATGCTGCCGGTCATCGCGAAGACGGCAGAAGCCTGCAGGCCGGTAAAAGTGTCGTAACCCAGCGTCGCGTAGTTGCCGACGGTGACCGGCGTAATGCCCCAGTGAACGCCAAGTGTGACCAGCGGCTGCCAGAATGCGCCCACCACGAAACCTGCAATGGTCGGGCTCAGGTGGTAGAGAGTGTTATAAACGCCGCCAATCGCACCACCAATCAGGTTTCCGACCGGGCCAAACACCAGCAGGGTCATCGGCACCATAATGGCGATACAGAACATAGGCGTGAACAGGTTGCGGATCACCACCGGCAGCACTTTATTGAAGAAGTGCTCGATGTAAGACATTGCCCAGACCATCAGAATGATCGGGATAACGGACGCGGTATAGCTCAGGTATTTCACCGGAATACCGAGGAAATCGAGCGTTGGTGCGGAAACCGGAATACCGACCACGTTCTGCAGGATATTCGCAATATCAGGATTACTGACCGCTTCACGCATCAGTTGCTGCATGGCCGGATCGGCGGAGTTGATCGACGTGATCTTAAAGGCCGTCAGCATATTCATGTAATCGGGGCTGATTAGCGCGCAGGCTGTAATGACTGCGGTGAAAGGATTGACGTTGAATTTTTTCGCGGCGGTGAAAGCAATCATCACCGGCAGGAAGGTAAAGGCCGTCCACGACACAAAATTAAGAATACGGTAGGTACCGCTGCTGGCGTCCATAATGCCGATGGCAGCCAGGAAGGAAATAATCCCCTGCAAAATACCGCAGGCGGCAAGCTGATAAAGGAAAGGCGTAAAGATGCTGGATATCACGTCCATGACGCGGCTGACAATACCCACATTCGGTGCAGAAACCGGTGCATTTTCATCAATCTGGATCAGTTTCAGCACCTGCTTGTACGCGTCGCTCACGTGATTGCCAATCACCACCTGCATTTGTCCGCCGGCCTCGATAACGGTGATAACGCCTTTCACTCGTTTTAATTCTTCTTTATCGACGGCTTTATTATCTTTCAGAACAAAGCGTAAACGTGTGGCGCAATGTGTGATGCTAATCACATTATTATCGCCACCAATATATTTAACAATATCCTGAGCGGTCTGAGCGTAATCAATAGCCATTGTTTATTATTCTCCTGCGGGAATACAGAGGTGAGCTTTTTTGTTTTTTTACTCGTCGGCAGGAGTGTAGCAAAAGAAAAGGTATTGTCACGATATAACAAAAATCAAATCGGGTGATTTGTTACTTATTAAAAACACCCTGTTTTTTCATTGCGCTGAGTCACGTTTTATTAACGGTAATTTCTTGCCGATGGTCTCAATAATATAAAGTACCGGGATCTGCGTAGTAATATTATATTGTCCTTCGAGGACTATTTGCGGCATGTGATAAGAGATGTTGAGGTCTGCAAGCCGCGCCAGTGTTGAGTTCTCGCTGTTAGTGAGGCTGATGATTTTGCAATTATGCTGGCTGAACTGCGTAGCAAAACGCAGCACTTCTTCCGTTTCACCCGAGACAGAAAGAATAATAGCGATAGCGTCTTTATACATATCACTGTTGATCGGGAAATAAGGATCATCAATAAAGGTACTGAATTTTCCGACATTAGAGAAAAAGCGTGCGCTGTATTTTCCTAATGAACCTGATGTCCCGACGCCGACAAATATAATACGCTGCGCATTGGCAATCTGGCGGGCGGCCTTTTCTAATAATTCATCAAAATCACTGTTATTAATACTTTTGAAATAACTGATGATCTCACTGATGCCAAACGACACCGGCGGCTTTTCTTCATGCTCTAAAAACAACTTGAAACGGATACGAAATTCGGAATAACCGTCGCAATCCATTTTCTTGCAGAAGCGCAAAACTGTCGTGGTCGAGACACCTGCGGCATCCGCCAGTTCACGAATGGTCATGTACATGACTTTATCGCCGTTTTTGACGATGTAGTTGTAGACCGTCAGTTCCAGTTCGTTTAACGCTGAAATGGCTTTATGTGTGAACATTCAGATGCCTGTTTGCAAAGCGCGAATAAAGAACGTCAACGGTGTCAGAGGTGTTTTAACATCGTCACTTCACAATCGACATGGCCGGTGTTGCCGAGGGCGCAGTCAATGTGATGGAAACCCAGACGTTCATACAGCGCAATCGCCTGGGTCAGACTGGCGGTGGTTTCCAGATAGCAGCGGGCAAAGCCCTGCTGGCGTGCATGTTCAATGGCCTGTAAGGCCAGTCGTTTTGCCAGCCCCTGACCGCGCAGTGCTGGCATAAAATACATCTTCTGCAATTCACACAGATCGTTATCTGCACCGGATAAGGGTGCGACGCCGCCACCGCCCGCGACCACCCCGTCCAGTTCTACCACCCAGTAGGCACAACGGGGCTGGCTGTAGGTTTCAAACAGGTGATCCAGATTCGGGTCAGCGACGGTATAGCCTTTATCGGCGGTCAGGCCAAATTCGGCAGAAACGTGGCGGATCACGTTAGCGATGGCAGCGTTATCTTCATGGCGTATCGGGCGCACCCGCACGCTGACAGGAAGGGAGGTCGTCATGTTACTCACTCAGTTTCAATAACAGGCAAACAAACAGACCGTTTTAATACCATTTTAGGGCGTGCTGATGCAACGCCGCAGGCGTTTCCCGATGATTTTACTTATCCCAAATGCGAATTTTTTTCATTGGCAGAGGGAATAATTCGTTGCCTGAAAGGTCAGAGACATGATTAAATCTTCATCGTTACACAATGTGCTCTGCCACCTTTCTTTATTTTAAGAAGGGCGGCTTCCCATTCCTTTCAGGACGAAAGATAAAAATGTCAGATAATAATCAATATAACGATAACCTGCATCAGGTACGTTTTCATGGCAAGGGCGGAGAGTATTTCGCAATATGGCTGGTTAATGCATTATTAACCATCATCACTCTGGGGATTTATTCGGCATGGGCGACCGTTCGCCGTCGTCGTTATTTCCTCGGTAATACCGAAATTAATGGCGACCGTTTTGATTACCACGCAAAACCCGTTCAGATATTGAAAGGACGTTTGCTGGTGATTGGCGGCATTATCGTCTTTTATATTCTGGCCGCACTGCTGCCTCAGCTGGCTCTGTTGATTGCGCTGGTTTTCCTCGCGCTATTGCCCTGGGTGATTATCCGCAGCTGGCGTTATAACGCGATCATGACCAGTTACCGTGGTGTGCGTTTTAACTATCACTGCAAAACAGGCCGTGCGTACTGGACAATGTATCTGTGTCCGATTCTGTTAATGCTGGCGCTGTATATTCCGATCACTGCGGTGGTATTAATTGCCGTTCAGATGGCCAGTATCAGCGCGATTCTGATCAGCGTGGTATTAGTGGCGGTGGCATTGGTACCGGGTGTGGCAGCGGTGCAGGGTATTATCAGCGCCATGACACACGATCTGTATGTGAATAATCTCTTTTTCGGCAATACCGCTTTCCGCGCTGATCTGAAAAAAGCCGCATTTATTAAATATAGCCTGCTGGGCATTGTGTTATTCCTGCCTTTCCTGATCATCGCCCTGTGGCTGATGGGTTCCTTCTTCACTACGCTGTTACAGATGGCTTATATGGGGGGCATGTCTGAAGACATGGCGGGCATGATGCTGATGAGCAATTTATTCAGCTTCATTCTGGCCTTCATCATCATGTTTGTCGGCGCGCTGGTGGTGGCGAGCTATCAGGTGGTGGCTGTGCGCAATTACGTCTTTAACCAGACGCAAATCGGTGACCGCGTGAAACTGCGTTCATCCATGAAAACGATGTCTTATCTGGGTCTGCTGTTCACCAATGCGCTGATTGTGGTCTGCTCGCTGGGGCTGGCAACGCCTGTCGCCCATGTCCGTTCCGCCCGCTATATGGCAGCCTGCACGGCGGTGACCGGTGATTTATCCCTGCTGGAAGTTCAGGCGCATGCTGACACCGCCAACACGGCAGTGGCAGAAGAAGTGACTCAGGCGTTCGACCTTGGCGTCGGAATGTAATGCATGATCATTGAAGGCTTTTATCAGCCTCCTGGACGGGCAGCTCGCAAGGCTGCCCGCCTTTTTTTGGGCGGCGACCCGTGTCTGACGCTGGAAGCTGAAAACCTGAACCCGACTTTTTCTCTCAGCGAGATCGAGGTTTCTGATGCGCTGGGCACGATCCCGCTGTTTCTCACTTTTCCCGATGGTGGCCGTTTTGTGCCTGCCGATGACGGTGCATTTCGTCACTGGTTACGGCAGCATCGCCGGCCCGGCTGGGTATACCGCATGGAAAGCCATAAGCGCGGGGTGCTCCTCACCTTACTGGCGACCTGCCTGCTGATTTTCTTTTATATCTACGGTTTATTGCCGTGGGCCAGCAATGTGATTGCGCAGCGAATTCCCACCACTGTTGAGCAAAACCTCGGGCGTCATACGCTGACACTGCTCAGCGCCAGTGATTTCCGGGATTCGGCGTTGCCTGCCGATAAACAGAAAGCACTTCAGCAGCTTTTCCAGCAGGTGATCCCGCCGTCATTACGCACCGACCGTACGCCGGTCCGGCTGAAGCTGATGAATATTCCCGATGTGGCTAACGCTTTCATGCTGACGGACGGCACGCTGATCCTCAGCGATAAACTGGTGGCGCTTAGCCCGGGTGATGACGCGCTGGCAGGGGTAATGCTGCATGAGATGGGACATCACGCTTACCGGCATCCCATGCGCATGCTGGTGCGTTCCTCGCTGGTGTCCCTCACGCTGTTATGGATGACCGGCGATGTCAGCGGCATTGGCGATACCTTATTACAAACGGCATCGCTGGCGAATGAACTGCAATTTTCCCGCGGTATGGAGCGTGAAGCGGATAACTGGGCGATAGCAGAAATGAAGCGGGAAGGGCGCTCGCTTGAGCAAATGGCGGAAATATACAGCAGGGTATCCGCAGAATCGCAGAAGGAGAAAGCGGACGGCGTGTTACCTGACTGGCTCAGCACACATCCTGCGATGCAGTCACGTATCGGGCATATCAGGGATGCGGCAAAGGAGTAGTGATGATCTAAAACCTCTGACGGGTCCGCGAAAGAACCCGTCAGAACGTGAAGTCTTACTCGTAGGTCACCGTAAAATTCGCGACTGCATTCGCCGATAGCATTAAGTATCTTCAACTCAACGACTTCAGATGAAAAAGCAAAGTCGGGCGAAGATAACAATTTGGAAAAACTGATCAGGTCGTTAATAAGACTTGCGGGTATCAGCGTTACTTCCAGAACTGTGCTTTTGTTTTTATTATCTTTTCATCCTATTTTCTATTTCCTCTGATGATTTTTATAATTATTATTATTTATAATAAACATTTATTTCCGGTTTTGATTGGCCAGCTTTAATAACATATTGTTTTTTAGGCACTCCGCTAATTTTTTTACTGTCATGTCCGTTGATACTTTTTCGTCGGATTGCCTCCCGCGCTGTTATGAAATATCCCATTATATTTCAACTGGATAATGCGAGGTACTGGTATTGTTTAGTCTGTACATTTAATGTGGTGTATGTTCTAAAGTTATTTAATTACTAGTATTTTTGTTTGCGAATATATAGGTTTTTGCATGTAATTCAAGGTTAAAACATTGTTCGTTAACTTTACTAAAATATTAATTAAGGAGATCGGCTGTATTGTTATCCCTGTGATGCACTATTATCTGCCCCAGAAGTAAGGGCGCGTAATTATTTTACAGAACTTACTGCTTTATTAAATCGGACAGTACTGTCTATGAAATGTAAACTCAAAAAGCAAAGGGATATGTTGATGAAAATGAATACCTATTTTAAAGTGGGTCTGTTAGCTGCAGGCCTGGCTGCTGCAAGTGTTCATGCGGCAGATGAGTCTGGTAGCCTGAAATTCAAAGGTGAAATTATTGCCGGTGCATGTACGGTTGATGGTGAACTTGCACCGATCGCATTTGGTGATGTTTCAGGCAGTGCAATTGTTGATGGCTCCGTTGCAAAACAAGACATCACGATTAACCTGACCGGTTGCCCGGCCGTAGCGAATGTGAAGTTGACCACCAACGGTGATAAAGACGTCACCAACAATAAATTACTGAAATTATCTGATTCTTCTTTAGCAACGGGCTTTGGTATTGGTCTGTATAACGAAGATGGCAGCGAATTGGCAGTTCAGACAGAATCGAACCCAGTGGCTGTAAATCCAGAACTGGGTACCGCAGTAATTAACCTGAAAGCAGCTCCGGTTAAAGTGGGCGAATCTGTAACTGGTGGCGCATTTGATGCAACGACCAGTTTCACTCTGTCTTACAATTAATAAAATAAGTGAATTTTTAATTCGCTGATATTTGAATATATAAAGGATTATCTCATGAAAATGAAAATGGTTTCAGCAGCTGTATTTGTATTTGCTGCACTGAGTTCTCAGGCTGCATTCGCTATTGATGGTACACTTAATTTTACCGGTACCGTTAAATCTACTGCTTGTTCTCTGGAGTCAAAAGATTTGACTGTAACTATTGAGAAAGTAGCAGCATCTACCCTTAATGCATTAGCTGTTGGTGAAACTACTCCGGGTGCATCAGAGCCATTTAGTCTGGTATTGCGTGGTTGCCCTGCATCCGTGACGAGCGCAAACGTGAAGTTTAAAGGCAACTCAAGTACCTCTAACCAGTTTACTGATGCAACTCCTAGTGCTGTAGGTACTATCATCAAAGCAGCCGATGGTACTCTTCAGGTTCCAAATACTGATATGCCGGCTGCCCTGGTTGAAGGGGATAACACCCTTAACTATGTTGCTGCTCTGACTCGTACCAAGACTAGTAATGTTGGCACCGGCTCCTGGACTCTTAATCTTCCGTTCGAAATTACTTATCAATAATTTTGAATCTTAATAAATATACGGAATAAGGTGACTTATTCCGTTTTTTTTCGAGGTATTGTATGAAACGTGCAGCCATTTTTATATGTGGCCTGTTAGGGTTATGTTTTATTTTTCAGGCTACCGCTGGTGTAACAGTGGGTGCTACGCGAGTTGTTTTCTCCAGTGATATGAAAGAAACATCGCTTTCTGTTAATAATACAGGCATCGACTCAGCTTTTTTGGTCCGCTCCTGGGTCAGCAATTTTGAGGATGAAAGTAAAGCAAGCATACCCTTTATCGCTACCCCGCCACTTTTCAGAATTGAAAAGAACCAAAATAGCATTATTCGTATTGCGCTGAAATCTGCCGCTGGTTTGCCACAAGATCGGGAATCAATTTACTGGATGAATGTTCTGGTGATACCACCATCACAAAAGAAAAGTGATGAAGGCGGTAGCTTACAGTTCTCAGTGAATAACCGATTGAAATTGATTTATCGTCCTGCCGCGTTAAACAATCAAGATTTAAAAGATATATATTCAAAGGTTAAATTCAGCCGCTCGGGCGAAGGTCTAACTGTGACTAACCCTACGCCATATTACGTCTCATTCGGTAAAATTACTGTAAACAACTCACCAGTAACTGAAAGTGTTATGGTTCCGCCTTTGGCAAGTACGAAAATAAAAAAAGCGCCTATGGGTAATGACGTCTCCTGGACGGTTATTGATGATTACGGCGGAATCTCAAAACTAAGTCATGCCAAAATTTAAATTTGAAAAATAAGATCGCTCAACACCATTTTTAATAAGGAAGAATAATGCAGGACGAAAAAGGATTTTCTGCAAGGAAAAAACAACACTCTTTTTTTTTCGGGACTGTTAATCATTGCGGAGTACAGCAGATATTCAAACTAAAAAGTCTGCCCTTATTAATTTTATTGGCATTTAATTATAATTCTTTTGCAGCAGAAGAATTTAGTGCGGAAATGCTCAAAGCTGTCGGCAACGGCGGTAACATGGATGGCGTCGATCTTAATTATTTTGCCAATGAAGGTGGGCAAGCACCTGGCACTTATTCTGTGGATGTCTTCCTGAATAATGAGTTAATTGAAAGACGCTCTGTTATCTTCGTTGATGTTCCTGATTCACCGGGGAAGATTTTCGGTAAAGTGACGCCTGCGCAACTCTATGAGTATGGTGTAAAAGACGACGTTTTCCCGGCATTAAAAACGCAATCTCCAGGTCAGACGCTGGAAAAACCGCTGGTAACCTATATACCAGACGCCACAGAAAAACTCGATCTGGCAGGGGGGAAGTATTACATTACTGTCCCTCAAATCGGCGTTCGGCCACATATCCGAAATGCTGTAGATCCCTCTCTTTGGGATGACGGTATCCCTGCGTTAATGGTGAACTATAACTATTCCGGCTCCGATACTGACGATGAGATCAGCGGTGACTCGCAATCTAACTATTTGAACCTGCGTAGCGGAATTAACCTTGGTGCATGGCGTTTACGTAATTATTCAACCTATGCTGATAATACCAATGATGATGGCGATAAAACGCAATCATGGGATTCAATTCAAACCTATTTGCAACGCGATGTGCGTTTCCTGCAGGGCGGGCAACTGACGCTCGGTGAATACTCCTCGCCGGGTGAAGTTTTCGACAGTGTCCAGTTCACTGGTGCGCAATTATCTTCTGATGACAATATGCTGCCGGACCGTTTACGCCAGTATGCGCCGATAATTCGCGGTATCGCGCGCAGTAACGCTCAGGTGACTATCGAGCAGGATGGCTACACCATCTATCAAACGAACGTGGCACCTGGACCGTTTTCGATTACTGACCTCTATCCCTCCAGTAACGGTGGGGATATGAAAGTAACAATCAAAGAGGCCGATGGGTCGACAACGCAATACACTCAGGCCACCAGTTCAGTGCCAATCCTGCAACGTGAAGGGCGTCTGAAATACAGCGCCACGGCAGGTCGCTATCGTTCTGGCGTGGAAGATGTAGAAGAGCCTTATTTTGGCCAGTTGACCGCAATTTATGGTCTTTCGTCAAACATCACCGCCTATGGTGGCACACAGTTTGCCGATAATTATAAGGCCGCATCGGCGGGCCTGGGTATGGATATGGGCCGAATTGGTGCGTTGTCTTTAGACGTCACCCATGCAGTCAGTACCCTTGAGGGTATCGGTGATAAGACCGGGCAATCCTACCGCCTCATGTATGCGAAAAATATCGATCAAACCGATACCAACTTGCAACTTGCTGGTTATCGTTATTCCACCAAAGGATATTATTCCTTTGACGATGTGCAGAAATTTAGCGCAGAAACGGAAGACGGGCTGGACGAGTTTAATCGTACCCATAATGCTCGCAGTAAAATTCAGGCCAGCATTAATCAGAATATCGCCGACCTTGCTACGATTTATTTTAGCGCCAGTGAACAAGATTATTGGGGAGGCGATGGCAAAGAACTATCATTACAAACCGGATTAACCAGCTCATTTAAAGGTATGACTTACGGCCTGAATTATAGTTATACCAAAAACCCGGGTATTGATGAATCCGATCAGGTTCTGGCATTTAATATGTCTATTCCGTTCAGCGCATTCATGAATTCATCTCAGGCCTGGGCAAGTTATAATATGACTTCGCGTAAAGATGGTTCAACAACACAGCAAGCGGGTGTTAATGGAACATTACTTGAAAATAATAACCTTAGTTATAGCGTTCAACAAGGTTATGAAAATAAAGGCGGCGGTGCCTCAGGGTCTTCCTCATTAGATTATAAAGGTTCATCCGGTGAAGCGCTGGTGGGGTATAGCTATACCGATCAAAATAAACAAATGACCTATGGCCTGTCAGGTGGCGTATTAGTACATGAAAATGGTGTAACGCTTTCTCAATATATGGGCGACAGTGTGACGCTTGTTAAAGCACCTGGGGCATCTGATGTTTACATTGAAAACAGTACGGGTGTGAGTACCGACTGGCGTGGTTATGCTGTCGTACCTTACGCTCAGCCGTACAAGAAAAATGAAGTGAGGCTAAGAACCGAAAGTATGGGTTCGAAACTGGATATTGCAGAACCTTCATTAACCGTTATACCGACCAAGGGCGCAGTCGTCTTGGCGAAATATAATGCCAAAGTAGGCGATCGTGCGTTAATTACGATGACTTACGCAGGTGCACCATTGCCGTTCGGTACTGTAGTTTCTGTCATGGACAGCGAAACAGACAATACAGGCATTGTTGGTGAGAATGGCGAGGTCTATCTGACCGGGCTGGCAGCACAAGGGCGCTTGTTGGCGAAATGGCACAGAGAAGCAATGCTATGCCAGTTATCAACTCGCGAGCACCCCGGAAACTGCTGAAGATTTGATCAAGCAAGCCTCTGCACAATGCAAATAATTATGAGAAAGATAATGAACAGACAGAATATTCCTTTATTGAAATCGATATGTAATCTGGGGTTATTCATTGCCATTGCTTTGACCTGTTTTGCCGCAAGCGCGGGGTGTCAGAATGTGCAATCTGAAAATAGGTTCAGTACGAGTGTAGGCACTTTGCCAATAACTCGTGAAACACCCATAGGCAGTGTTTTCTATACCAATGCCAATCCGGCAGGGGGGAAGAAATTTGCCGATTCTTGCACTGGTACCTACTTCTATACTATTAAAACGCAAGCCACACGTACGCCTATGGGAAATAATATTTTCGGAAGCGGGACCGGTGAAGGTAGTGCCGAAGGAATCGGTTTCAGAGTTAAAATAGACGGAGAGGTGGTCAACAATGATTCAACCGTTGTCAGAACGAGCGCGGTTTCACCTCTCATGTCACCTCAGGTCAATATTGAATTTCTGAAAACCGGCACGGTTACGCCGGGTTGGATAATTGGCGTTTTGTTTAGCGTGTATTTACATGATGATAGTGGCAACCAATACAAAGTAGGGTCATACAATTTTTTTGCGACAATTAGTGAAATTGGCTGTGATTTTATCGATTCCTCATCCATCTCGGTTCCTATGCCGCCGGTGAGTAATCAGGACTTTGATGGTATCGGCAGTGAATCGAGTAAAACGGCTAATGCAAATATCCGTCTTACCTGCGGTGCCAATACTCCGGTCTATTTCCGCGTATTCAATAATGAAGGTCGCAATAATATCATTCCTGTTTCTTCAGATAGTGAAGCAAAAGGACTTGGGATCCGTCTGGCAATGAATGGTCAGGATCTGGATTTTAATACTTCTTATAATATTGTTAACACAACCCGGGAAATGGATGTCACTATTCCGTTGCAGGCACGTTATGTACAAACTGACGAGCAGATCACGGGGGGCGAACTGAAAGCCACTGCAGCATTTGTTATCCAGTATAATTAATTGCGGTAAACAACGAAGCCCCTGGTGAAAACTGGGGGCTTCGTTGTTTCTTTTTCAATGTGAAGATTCGTACACACCACCACCCGCCCCAAATGGCAGATGAGTAAATCACACTCGTCCCGATAACACGCCTTATTTTTCCATTTATCGGGATGGACAGGAGACGAGTCGTATTGGCGAAAACGACAATGCTTAAAATGAGGTTCAATTCGTGTTATTTGCTGAATATATTTTTCAGAAAAGTTAATTATGGTTATATCTTTTTGAATCATAGAAAATTTATAAGAAAAAAATATATTTTATAAAAAAAAGTGGATTTTACTTTAACTTTGTTAAAGGTATAGTTAAGTAAGGTTTAACTAAAACTGTCTTGCAGCCTGCTATTTACTTTATATACCGTGGTGTTAATGAAAGGCATTATTTGTTTTTTTAGACAAAAACCTTATTTTTACAGAGTGATACATGAAATTTAATTGCTGGTAAGGAGACCAAAATTGAGTATCTTGACTATGATTGATGTTGAGAATACGAACTCTCGTATTTCACCAGAGGTCAGGGGACTGGACAGGATGAAAGAGAACACACTCACCGATCGTTTTAAAATGGTGAAAAATTTTGATCTCAATTTATTGACTACGTTTGAGGCTGTTTTTATTCATCGTAGCGGAACCAAAGCCGCAGATGCCCTTGGCATCACGCCTTCTGCTGTCAGTCAGGCACTGGGGCGCTTACGTGTTCATTATAATGATGCATTGTTCATCAGGGATGGTAAGGCACTGGCACCGACCACCGTTGCGATCGGGATACACGAAGGCCTGGCGGAGGCTTACGACAATTTAGTGGCGAAATTGCAGAATATCTCGTTTGATTCTCTGCCGACCCGACTTGTTGTTCACTGCTCACCTTACATTTCAATGTTTACGATAAACGTGATGCGCAAGGTACTGGATGAAATTGCACCCGACTGTGAAATAGTGCACAGCACGAGCGGCAATTCGATTGCTGAAACTGAAGATGCTCTGATTTTCCGTAAGGCTGACATCATTTTTGACGTTCATCCGCACGTTAGCCATTCCCGGGTTAGCCAGCATATTTCCAGCGAAGTGCCGGTGATGATTTGCCGCCGATCGCATCCTCGCCTTAGAGGGAGCCTGTCAAGGGAGCAGGCTGCGCAAGAGAGCCATATTTTCGTTGATTCCGAGAGTACTAGTCTTTTATCTAACAGGTTGGATGTTAATACTTTGCTGCAAGTTGACAGGAAATGTCGGTTTATCAGCCCTTCATTTCTCTCCATTATCTCGATGGTAGAAACATCCGACATGCTGGCTTTTATCACAGAACGTTTCTATGAAAAAATGAAAAATGCTTTTGATATCCAGAAGTTGTCGACGGATATGACGTTGCCTTCTCAACCGGTCTATATGGTTTACAATAAAGCAGCACTTAATAACCAGTTTTTCTCAACGCTGGTGAGAAAAATGACAGATACTTTTTTGCAGGAATTTCAGAATAATTCCCCGCGTTAATCAGGGTGTAGCAGGAATAAAAAATGCCAGTCAGGTTTCCCTGACTGGCATCTGTTTTTATAGATTTTAACATTTACATCTGGCTGAGATTACAGCGCAGCAATCGTGGCTTTCTGTTCCGCCAGTTTCACTTTCGCTTCACCACAGGCCGTCAGACGTTCGCGCTCTTTGGCGACAACCGCTTCCGGCGCACGCGCCACAAAACCTTCGTTAGACAGCTTGCCTTCGATGGAAGCAATCTCGCCGTCCAGTTTCGCCATCTCTTTGTCCAGACGTGCCAGCTCGGCATCTTTATCAATCAGACCGGCCATTGGGATCAGCAGTTCCGCACCTTCCACCAGCTTAGTAACAGAGACCGGGCCTTTGTCGCCAGCAGGCAGAATGGTGATGGACTCCAGACGCGCCAGAGACTGAATAAAGCTCAGGTTCTGTTCCACACGACGTTGTGCATCCGCACTCGCGCCACGCAACAGCAGTTCCAGTGGCTTGGCCGGAGACAGGTTCATCTCGGCACGCACGTTACGGATAGCGATGATCGCCTGCTTGATCCACTCGAGATCGGCCAGCGCCAGTTCGTCCGCTTTTGCTGCATCAAACTCAGGGAAAGGCTGCAGCATAATGGTTTCTGCTGTGATGCCTTTCAGCGATTTCACGCGCTGCCAGATGGTTTCGGTGATGAATGGAATAATCGGGTGCGCAAGACGCAGCAGACCTTCCAGCACTTCCACCAGCGTATGACGGGTGCCACGCAGTTGCGCTTCGTTGCCACCGTTCATGACCGGTTTGGTCAGCTCAAGATACCAGTCGCAGAACTGGTTCCAGGTGAATTCATACAGAATGCTGGCAGCCAGATCGAAGCGGTAGTTATCCATCGCTTCCCGGTAAGATTTCACCGTGCGGTTATATTCCGCCAGGATCCAGCGGTCAGCCAGTGACAGCTCAAGTTCGCCGCCGTTCAGGCCACAATCCTGATCTTCGGTGTTCATCAGCACGAAGCGGCTGGCGTTCCACAGCTTGTTACAGAAGTTGCGGTAGCCTTCAAGACGCTTCATATCCCAGTTGATGTCACGGCCGGTAGACGCCAGTGCCGCCAGCGTGAAGCGCAGGGCATCAGTACCGTGCGGTTCGATGCCATTCGGGAATTGCTTCTCGGTGCGCTTGCGGATTTTCTCTGCCAGTTGCGGCTGCATCATGTTGCCGGTACGTTTTTCCAGCAGATCTTCCAGCGAGATACCGTCAATCATATCCAGCGGATCGATAACGTTACCTTTGGACTTGGACATTTTCTGCCCTTCGTCGTCACGGATCAGGCCGGTCATATACACGGTGTGGAACGGAACCTGTGGCTTACCGTTTTCGTCTTTCACGAAATGCATGGTCATCATGATCATGCGCGCGATCCAGAAGAAGATGATATCGAAGCCGCTGACGACCACGCTTGAAGGGTGGAAAGCTTTCAGGTCAGGTGTCTGTGCTGGCCAGCCCAGTGTGGAGAACGTCCACAGACCGGAAGAGAACCAGGTGTCGAGCACGTCTTCGTCCTGAGTCAGCACGACGTCTGCGCCCAGGTTGTTCTCGCTGCGCACTTCCGCTTCGTCACGACCAACAAACACGTTGCCTTCGGCGTCATACCACGCCGGAATGCGATGTCCCCACCAAAGCTGACGGGAAATACACCAGTCCTGAATGTCACGCATCCAGCTGAAGTACATGTTTTCGTATTGCTTCGGCACGAACTGAATGTCGCCTTGCTCAACGGCTTCCACCGCAACTTTCGCCAGCGGTGCAGTGCGCACGTACCACTGGTCAGTCAGCATTGGTTCGATAACTACGCCGCCACGGTCACCGTAAGGCACGGTCAGATCGTGAGGTTTGATTTCTTCCAGCAAACCGGCTTCGTCGAAGGCGGCGACCACGGCTTTACGTGCGGCAAAACGCTCAAGGCCACGGAACTGCTCAGGGATATCGTTGGCGCATGCATCGCTTTCTTCGCCGTTAGTATCGAAGATTTCAGCGGTCTGGCGGATGTCACCATCGAAAGTCAGGATATTGATCATCGGCAGGCCGTGACGTTTACCGACTTCATAGTCGTTAAAGTCATGCGCCGGGGTGATCTTCACGCAACCCGTACCTTTTTGCATATCGGCGTGTTCATCGGCAACAATCGGAATACGACGGCCTACCAGCGGGAGAATGATCTCTTTGCCGATCAGATCGCGGTAACGCGGATCTTCCGGGTTAACGGCAACGCCGGTATCACCGAGCACGGTTTCCGGACGCGTGGTGGCGACCACTAGGTAATCTTTGCCTTCAGCGGTTTTCGCGCCGTCAGCCAGCGGATAACGCAGGTGCCACATGGAACCTTTGGATTCGCGGTTTTCCACTTCAAGATCTGAAATCGCGGTACGCAGTTTCGGATCCCAGTTCACCAGACGTTTTCCGCGGTAAATCAGGTCTTCTTTGTACAGACGAACGAACACTTCGCGCACGGCGTCAGACAGGCCTTCGTCCATCGTGAAGCGTTCACGCTCCCAGTCCACGGAATCACCCAGGCGGCGCATCTGGCGGGTAATGGTGCCGCCGGATTCTGCTTTCCAGTCCCAGATTTTGTTGATAAACGCTTCACGGCCGTAATCGTGACGGGTTTTGCCTTCTTCAGCGGCGATTTTACGTTCAACCACCATCTGCGTTGCGATACCCGCATGGTCAGTCCCCGCCTGCCACAGAGTATTTTTCCCCTGCATGCGCTGATAGCGGATCATGGCGTCCATGATGGTTTGCTGGAAAGCATGACCCATGTGCAAGCTGCCGGTGACGTTCGGCGGCGGGATCATGATGGCAAAGCTTTCTTTACTGGTGTCACCATGTGGCTTGAAATAGCCCTGTTGTTCCCAGTGCTCGTAAAGCGGCTGCTCGATGTCTTGCGGGTTATATGTCTTATCCATTTCGCTTCGTATTTTCGTCGGTCAATGTGGTGACTGAGGGCGGCGTGGCCGTCGTCAAAGAGAAACCCACGCTGCGATAGGCTTTGTAGCGTTCGCGCGCAAGTTGTTTAAGGGAATCTTCGTAAGGAACGAAGTCTACCACTTCATGGAAAGCAGTAGCAAAATCTGCAAACTCAGGCAGCAGGCTGATGAGCAAGTCGCGTGGCGCATTGCCGCGTTTTCCCGGCCAGCATAATTCTACCGGCGCACCAAAACGCGGGCCTTCACCGGCCAGATTATGGGGCACAAAGTGGTTCGGCTCGCGTTGCCAGAGCGCTTCATCCAGGCGCTCAGCTTGTTTCTGATCTTCACAGGCCAGCAGAACACGTTTGCCCATCCGGTAACGTTCAGCGGCGACCAGACAGGCCAGTGCTTCGTGCGAGCTGAGCTCGCCACTGGCGTCCGGCGCATCGAGAAGAAAGAAGGTTGCCTGTTTCATGATGAGTTCACTGTGCTGCTGAGAAAAAACAGGGGCGCAACTGGTGCGCCCGCCTGTGGAGGGGCTGGCGAACCAGCCCCTGATAGTGGAGATTATATCTTATTTAGCAGAGGAATCACTCATCGCCATCCAGCCCTGCACGGTTGAGCAGGAACTGTGACAACAGCGCAACCGGACGACCGGTTGCGCCTTTGTTCTTGCCTGAACGCCATGCGGTACCGGCGATATCCAGATGTGCCCAACTGTATTTGCGGGTGAAACGCGACAGGAAGCAACCGGCGGTGATAGCACCACCCGGACGGCCACCGATGTTTGCCATATCCGCAAAATTAGAATCCAGCTGTTCCTGATACTCATCAGCCAGCGGCAAACGCCATGCACGGTCACCCGCCTGTTCGGACGCGCCGATCAGTTCATGCGCCAGCGGATTGTGATTCGACAGCAAACCGGTGATGTGATGGCCAAGCGCAATCACGCAGGCACCGGTCAGCGTAGCGACGTCAATCACCAGCTCAGGATCGAAACGCTCAACGTAGGTCAGTGCATCGCACAGCACCAGGCGGCCTTCGGCGTCCGTATTCAGCACTTCGACAGTCTGGCCGGACATGGTGGTCAGAATGTCGCCCGGACGGAATGCCTGGCCGCCAGGCATGTTTTCACAGCCTGCCAGCACGCCAATGACGTTCAGTGGCAGATTGAGTTCAGCCACCACACGCATCGCACCGTAAACGGCTGCGGCGCCACACATGTCGTACTTCATTTCATCCATATCCGCGGCGGGCTTAATGGAAATACCGCCGGAATCGAAGGTCAGACCTTTACCCACGAGCACGATAGGCTTAGCGTCCGGGTTAGGATTTCCTTTATATTCCATCACCGACATCAGTGATTCGTTTTTCGAACCCTGACCCACCGCCAGATACGCATTCATTCCCAGCTCTTTCATCTGCTGCTCGCCGATAACGCGGGTCGTGATGTTGGTGCTGAACGCATCTGCCAGCTGACGGGCCTGTGACGCCAGATATGCGGCGTTACAGATGTTCGGTGGCATATTGCCGAGATCTTTCGCGGCTTTAATACCGGCTGACACCGCCAGACCGTGTTGAATGGCGCGCTCACCGCTGGTCAGTTCACGGCGGGTCGGCACGTTGAACACCATTTTACGCAGCGGACGGCGCGGCTCGGTTTTGTTGCTTTTCAACTGATCGAAAGTGTAAAGCGACTCTTTGGAGGTTTCGACCGCCTGACGCACTTTCCAGTAAGTATTACGGCCTTTTACGTGCAGCTCGGTGAGGAAGCAAACGGCTTCCATAGAACCGGTGTCGTTCAGGGTGTTAATGGTTTTCTGGATAACCTGCTTGTACTGGCGCTCATCCAGCTCGCGTTCTTTGCCGCACCCAATCAGCAAAATGCGTTCTGAAAGAATATTCGGTACATGATGCAGTAAGAGGGTCTGGCCCACTTTGCCTTCAAGTTCGCCACGGCGAAGCAGGGCGCTGATGTAGCCATCACTGATTTTATCGAGTTGTTCGGCAATCGGTGACAGGCGGCGAGGTTCGAAAACGCCGACTACAATACAGGCACTGCGTTGTTTTTCCGGGCTACCGCTTTTTACGCTGAACTCCATGCACTCTCCTGAATCTTAAAGACAAGGGCGGGAGGTACGGCTAGAATGAGTCGCCGGAGACACTCTCCCGTCATTGTGTTAACGACCTGTGTTAACCTTAAACGGCGTTAGTTTTTATTTTGGCGGCTATAAGCAAGTTCCTATAGGACACCCCAATTCTCGGTGTTGTAATACTATTTTAGCTGCGAAGGTTGCCATATGATGAGAATAAATGACGGATTAGCGATGAAACTAGCGATTTTCCTTCAAAAAGACAAGTTTTCACAGGCGTATTAAGCGTGATCATCATTAGATATCTGGTTAGGGAAACCTTCAAGAGCCAATTTGCCATTCTGTTCATTTTGCTTCTCATCTTCTTCTGTCAGAAGCTGGTCAGAGTGCTCGGAGCAGCGGTCGATGGCGATATCCCAACAAATTTAGTTCTCTCACTTCTGGGCCTTGGCGTTCCGGAGATGGCGCAGCTTATTCTGCCGCTCAGTCTGTTTCTCGGCCTGCTGATGACGCTCGGTAAACTTTATACCGACAGTGAAATCACGGTCATGCACGCCTGTGGTCTTGGAAAACGGTCACTGGTCATCGCCGCGCTGGTTCTGGCGCTATTTACGTCAGTTTTTGCCGGCGTGAATGCGATCTGGCTCAGCCCGTGGTCGTCGAAACATCAGGATGAAGTGCTGGCGGAGGCGAAAGCCAACCCGAGCATGGCCGCGATGGTCGAAGGCCAGTTCCAGCAAGCCCAGAACGGCAATGCGGTGCTGTTCGTTGGCAGTGTTAAAGGGAAGGAATTCCATAACGTCTTCCTGGCTCAACTGCGGCCGAACGGCAACCAGCGGCCTTCCGTTGTGGTCGCTGATAAAGGACATATGTTGCAGCGTGCGGACGGTTCCCAGCAGGTGATGCTGGATAAAGGCACCCGTTATGAAGGCACTGCGCTGTTGCGTGATTTCCGCGTGACGGATTTCACCGATTATCTGGCGGTTATCGGGCATCAGGCTGTACAGCTTGACCCTAATCAGTCGGATCAGATGACCATGACGCAACTCTGGAATTCCAACGAACCGGAAGCGCGGGCAGAGCTGAACTGGCGTTTAACGCTGATCGTTTCAGTCTTTATTATGGCGTTGCTGGTGGTTCCGCTCAGCGTGGTGAATCCTCGTCAGGGGCGTGTACTCAGTATGCTGCCAGCGATCCTGCTGTATCTGATTTTCTTCCTGCTGCAAACCTCGCTGCGCTCCAACGGTGCCAAAGGTAAGCTGGATCCGATGCTCTGGATGTGGGGAACCAACCTGCTCTACTTTGCACTGGCACTGGTGCTTAATGCATGGGACACCTTGCCGGTTCGCAAGATCCGCGCGCGTCTGAGAGGAGCTGCCTGATGTTTGGCGTATTAGACCGTTACATTGGTCGCACTATTTTCAACACCATCATGATGACGTTGTTCATGCTGGTGTCACTCTCCGGCATCATCAAGTTTGTCGATCAGTTGCGTAAAGTCGGGCAGGGCGGATATTCCGCCGCCGGCGCAGGTTTATACACCCTGCTGAGCGTACCGAAGGATATCGAAATCTTCTTCCCGATGGCAGCGCTGCTGGGCGCATTGCTGGGCCTCGGCACGCTGGCAACACGCAGCGAGCTGGTGGTGATGCAGGCATCCGGTTTCACCCGCATGCAGATTGCCGCCTCCGTGATGAAAACGGCGATCCCGCTGGTGTTGCTGACCATGGCGATTGGTGAATGGGTTGCGCCGCAGGGCGAACAAATGGCGCGTAACTACCGTGCGCAACAGATGTACGGTGGCTCACTGCTTTCCACGCAAAACGGAGTGTGGGCAAAAGACGGTCACGATTTTATCTACATCGAACGCGTGGCGGGTGAAAAAGAGCTGACCGGCGTCAACATCTATCATTTCAATGAAGAGAATAAACTGCAGTCAGTCCGTTATGCGTCATCCGCGACCTTTGATAATGGTGAGTGGAAACTCTCTCAGGTGGATGAATCTGATCTGACGGATCAACTGCAAATCACCGGTTCGCAGACGCTGACCGGCGTATGGAAAACCAACCTGACGCCGGACAAACTCGGTGTGGTTGCGCTCGACCCTGACGCGTTGTCGATCAGCGGCCTGCACAACTATGTGAAATACCTGAAGCAGAGCGGGCAGGAAGCAAAACGTTACCAGCTGAATATGTGGAGTAAAATCTTCTCGCCACTGTCGGTTGCGGTGATGATGCTGATGGCGCTGTCGTTCATCTTCGGGCCTTTGCGCAGCGTACCGATGGGTGTGCGCGTGGTGACCGGTATTTGCTTCGGTTTTCTGTTCTACGTGCTTGACCAGATATTTGGCCCGTTAAGCCTGGTTTACAGCATTCCGCCGATTCTGGGCGCATTGCTGCCGAGCGGGCTGTTCTTCGTCATCAGCATGTTCTTACTGCTGAAAAAACGCTAAATCCGGCAGTACAGATAAACAAAAAGCAGGCTCTTTACAGAGGCCTGCTTTTTACATCTAAATTCTGAATATTGAGAACTGAGCCGTCAGATCTCGTTATTACGCACCAGATCGGCCACCAGATTGTTTACGCCATCGCTCATATTTTTAAACTTGGTCAGTTCGCTGCGGGTCACAACCACGAACACGCCTACACCGCGCTGCGGCACCATCGCGACATACGTGATAAAGCCACCACCGCCGCCGGTTTTCTGAATGATACGTGGCAGCAACGGCGTCGGCGCCATCGTTACCCAGCCCATTCCCAGCGAGTCCGCCATTCCCGGTACATCCATTCCTTTGAGCGAGACCAGATCCGTACGCTTGTAGTACATCTTCTGCGCCATATCGGCGGTTGTAGTGCGTTGCCCGAGGAACTGACGCATCCAGCGGCCCATATCGGCAGGCGTGGAATAAAGCCCCCCGCTGCCTGCTGCCGCAATAGTGTTGATACACGGGCTCGGACGCAGACCTTCCATCAGGCGTGAACACTGGCTGGCGTTTGGCGTCAGCGTGGTATCGACCATGCCGAGCGGCTGAGTGATTTGCTCGCGCAGTAACTGGGTATAAGGCTGATTAGCGGCTTTCGATAATGCATCGGACAGCAGGTCAAACGCCAGATTTGAGTAAGAGGCGCGTGCACCCGGCGGCACAGTCAGTTTGGCGACACTCAGCCAGCTCCAGCGATCACTTTTAGTCGGCCAGGTGAAGACGGCACGATGTGCGACACCGCCCGGCTGCTCGCGCGGCAGACCGCTGGTGTGGGTGGCGAGATTCAACAGGGTGATCGGATTTGTGCCGCTGTAAGCAGGAACGCGGGCACCGGCCGGGGCGTATTTACGCAACGGATCGTTAATACTGACTTTGCCCTGCTGCGCCATTTTTACCAGCACTTCACTGGTAATAAGTTTGGTCAGCGAGGCGATACGCACCACAGAGTCTTCACGCGGTCGCAAATCGGAACCGGGACGGGTTTCCCCGAAGCTGCGGAAAACCTGCTGATTGTTATCAACGACAACCAGCGCCATTCCCATCGCGCCGCTGCCGTAAAAGATGTGTTCTGCATGGTCATCCACGACCTGCGACGCCAGACGCGCATTCTGCTGCGCGTGGCTCCATAAAGGCGTACTGGCGAAGGCCAGCGCGAGGAGCGAAAGTGAGAGTTTTTTCAACAAGCTGGTATCCATCAACAGGGCAAGATCTATTCGTGATTTGTATACTAATGCGAAGTTTGAGAAACGGCATTGGAAAAACGTGGGTAAACAGAAGATTTTTGTCAGCAAATCCTCACTGAGCTGCGGTGTATGACTGTTTTTTCAACACTTAAACCGAACAAGGCGGGATAACTATTGCGTGACCGGCTGGGCTGGGTATAATGCCCACGTTTTCCGCATACTACTTTCAGTGCCGAAGTGGCGAAATCGGTAGACGCAGTTGATTCAAAATCAACCGCCGCAAGGTGTGCCGGTTCGAGTCCGGCCTTCGGCACCATTAGTATGTAAATAGACCTCAACTGAGGTCTTTTTTTATGCCTAAAATCAGTTCATTTGGGCTTTTTGTGCACTTTCCACCCCCTCTCATGCGATTTACACTGATGTAATAATTACCCGCTCCCAAATCAGGAAAATTCTTCATGGCACTGGAACCCGCAATCGCCGGGCTTGTTAATGACTTCATCGCTGCAGGTCGCCCGTCGTCGCGCAGTCAGACTTTTGCACAGCGCCGCGCCGGATATATCGCCAGCACAGTTTTAGCGGGTGATATTGAGCCACGTGCAGAGGTTGAGGATATGGTTATCGACGGCATCTCGTTACGCATCTTCTCTCCGCTGAATGCAGAAGGCGCACTGCCTGCCGTTATCTATTATCACGGTGGTTGTTTTGTCAGTGGCGGTTTTGCAACGCATGATAATCAACTCCGTCAGCTTGCTTTTTACAGCGGCAGTCGGGTGATTGCGGTGCAATATCGCTTAGCGCCTGAACACACCTACCCCGCCGCGCATGACGACGCAGAACTGGCGGCAAATTTTATCTGGCAGAATGCTGAAAGGCTTGGCATAGAGCTTGGCCGGATAACGCTGATGGGCGACAGCGCAGGCGGACATCTGGCTCTGATCACCGCGCTGCGCCTGCGAAATACCGGGCAGTGGCTGCCGCATCTGCTGGTACTGATTTACCCGATGCTGGACGCGATGGCAGCATCTGACAGCCACAAGCGCAATGGCGATGATTACGTGCTGACCAGCGACACGCTGCTCAGCGGGTTCGAAGCTTATTATCCGCAAACGGATTTCATGCATCCAGAAGTCAGCCCGTTATGGCGTGATGATTTTTCTGGGTTGCCGCCGGTTCACATCATCACGGCGGAATACGATCCGCTATGCGATGAAGGTGAAGCGCTGTTCTCCCGGCTGACAGAGCAGGGCGTGAATTGCACCGCACAGCGCTATCTGGGGGTGATCCACGGTTTTTTCCAACTCGGTGGAATCAGCCAGACAGCGCGTAATGTGATGCAGGATATCGCCGCGCGTGTCAGTTCATCGGATACACCGTAAGCTTTTTGCTTCTTGCGAGCCCGCTGTTGGCCTGCTCGCATAATTCAAAGAGCACAGGGATCAGGTGAGCGGAAGCTTTCAGATAATCGCTGACCTGCGAAATCCCTTCCGGGAGTAATATCTCGCTGTTCTCCAGTCCTTCGCTTAAGCACAACAGCCCCTGACATAACCCGCCGGCGGATTCTGACGCCAGCGCATTGAGGTCATACAGCTGAGCATCATCAAAGTGACTGAAATCCAGCCCGGCGATAAGCGAGCGAAAGACGGAGATAGAGTTAGTAGTGAACGCGGTGTGGTTATCAGAATCAGTCATACAAGTCATTCCATTGTCAGTGAGTCGAGGCCCCCGGTACTGGCGAGGTGATTGCCGCTGCCAGAGAACTCTATGCCTGTTCGTACGCCAAAGAAATAACCTGTTTATATTTACAGTGTTTTGTTGTCAGATCTGGAATGTGTCTCGCAAAATCCGTTCCGGGAATTGGGGATATTCACCACCAGAACGCTATTCATGAGATAAAAATTGAAATGGGTGAATGAATAACAGTATTTACCGGATATTATTCTGGCGATGTTGAAAACCACTCAAATTAAAATAATGAAAGCGGGGGGTTGTCACGTAGTGTTATTATCACGCTGGCATGATTTACTTATTGATGCTATTTTTCTGATGTAATTGTTATTAAATATTTCAATTCTGGCATTCTTATCGTTTACGATTGATGGATTACTCATCGTATTGATACCTGTTTAATCAATAATACAAATAATGTTTCTATGAGTTACATTTAAAAACCTGTTTGTTTAATAATTCACCTAAACATATTTTTCTCTTATAGGGAACTTTCTGAATTTTCACTTTGTCCTCCGTCATACCTATGTTAATTATTTATACGCGGCGCAAGACCGCACACACATCACATAAATAATAAAGACAGGGTAATAATGAGCAATTTAAAAGCGTCAATCTTAATTGGCGGCGTCGTGCTGTCGGTATTATCTGCCAGTGCGCAAGCCGAGATTACTGTTTTAGATAAAAATCCTCAAAGTAATGCTTTGCTGGCGCCATTAAGCTTGCAGGTCGGCGGGAGCATCCGTCCTGAGTGGATTTTCAATAACGGTCCGGAGCCGGGTTATTATAAAAATGGTCACGATGGCGGCACCCGTTTCCGCTTCCGTGGTGATTATAAACTGACGCAAAACACCTCCGTCATCGCTTACTACGAGCTGGGTGTGGACATGGCGAACCTTCTGGGTATGAATGATCATTATCCGGAAGGCGGTCAGCGTGATACTCAGCGTCAGTTATATGCGGGCTTTAAAGACGATCGTTACGGGACATTAACCTACGGCCACCAGTACGGTATTTATTATTCCGTTGTCGGGATTAAAAGTGACGTCTGGGATAACGATGGTCATGCGGGCGGCACGGGTATTGGTATTAACGGCAGCTACGATGGCGCGAATAAGCCGAAAAGTAGCCTGAAATATACCAACGACTTTGGCCCTGTGACGTTATATGCCAACTATTTATTGCCGGAAGACGAAATTCAGGCGGGCGAGAATCAGCATTATCGCCGCAATAATGGTGGCGGTTTAGGGTTCGATTATAAACTCACCAGAGATTTAGTCTGGAGTGCGGCTTATAGCCTGACTGATGCCACGGTTAAAGATAATCAATATAACGAAAAAGATTATCATCAACAGTTATCTGGTACGGCTTTAACCTGGCAGCCAAATAACTGGTACATCGTCGGAACCGGCAGCTATTACAAAGATTTCGTGCCGAGCACCCGTGAAAATCCTGTCGATCATTACTTCGCAGGCAGCGGTTACGGTGTGGAAGGTTTCGTCGGTTATACCTTTAATATCGACAAGCCGTTCCTGAAATCTATCCAGCCATACGTTGCAGCCGATTCCCTGCAACTGAAAGGCGGCGAAGAATATCACGCGAACCACGTTTATCTGGGCGCGGGTACCACCATCGGTTACGGTTTGTCTGTTTACGTGGAACGCACATTAGCGCACACCACAGACGACGAAGCTGACGCCACCTGGGTTACCGTCTTCTACGATTTCTAATTCACATGCCTCGTGGATCATCAGGCCAGCGCATTTGCGCTGGCTTTTTTACGTCTGTGAATCTTTCTACTGACAGCTTTTAATTTCCAGAATGAAATCTCTGAGATTCTGTAAATCTGGAATGTGAGCAGAAGGATAGGAAACTTGAACAGAACTTGGCACAACAAGCTGAAGTGATTTATTTTTCATTTCAGATAGTTGTGATTCGCTTATGCCAGCCTGAATCGTCACCAGATGTTTTTTAATAACTCGATCACCCTCGGCAAGAACTTGACGCCAGCGATCCTTGCAGGTTGTCTTCGCACCGAGCAATCTTAAGTTTTCCACAGGGAATGAGATGTCATGATAAGCAGAAAAACTCGGAAATAAGAAATCTGGTTTTGCTTTATTTTCAGTCGTTAATTTTGACGACCCTTGTTCAAAATTCAGATTATGAAGGGTGAAAATTTTATTTAGATGGTTTTCAAAAGCAAATCCAACACGTGCTTTTCGACGATTCTGGACGCTAAGCGAGAACTGGATAAAGTCATCAACATCATTCCGCTCCTCACCAAAGCCACTTTGAAGCTTCTTAGCGACTTCAAAGCGTTCGTAGGTTCGGAACAACTTTTCTTCTTGTTCAAGCCATAGCATGAGAGTTGTATCTGGCTCATTGTGCGGATCTCCCGGTATGAGATCCCTTGCGAGTTGCGAAAACTCTTTTGCTTTAGGAAAACCGGCAGGAAAATGATCAAGGAGGAGAGCAAGTAGGTCTTGCGAGCGACTTTCAGGTTCTTCAATTTCAATGCCAATACTTTCAAATAACATTCGGATTGGTAGCACAATCTGTTGTTGATTAATTTTGGCTTTGGCAAAACCATTCTGAGTAATTGTAATACTAAAAAGTGCAGCCAGTTGCTGCTCTACGGAGGATGAAGATGGTGTAATCACCATGATTAAAGACCCATCTTTCTTCTTGATAATAAGAAAAAAATCTCCCTCTGCCATAAGGGTCGATACAGTATTGGTTTGATAATACAGGCGGAATTCTGCGCCCCGGGTCGGATCGTTAAATCGCGTGTCATACCACGTTGAAGTCATATCACAGGAAATAGGCTCAGCATCTTCGTCTGATATATAAATCATCGTAGTTTTGAATAATAAAGCTTCGCCATCTTTGGGCAGGCCAAGGTGCTGGCCAAATCCTGCTTTAATCAAACCACCAATTTCATGTTGGTTAGATTTCTTAGGGTCTGCATCAACAGCAGTCAGGTATTTACCAACGGCACCGTCAAAGTAATCACTCAATTTTTCAAACATTTAATTGATGTATCCCTTTAATATCCATGTCAGCATGGCTTGACGCTGCACAAAGCCATTCCTCAATTCTTGTCATCAGTTCCTGGTTAGGTAGTTTTAACCGTCCCTTCAAACAGCATTCCCAAACTATCAAAATTCGCCATCCACTTGATGAGAGTTCTCGCATAGTACTCTGATCATTTTTCACATTTTTTTGAATTTTGTTCATCCAAAAATCAGTTCTGGTCGCGGGAACTTTGAAAAGATAGCAATTATGATGATGCCAGAAACACCCATGTACAAAGATGATTGCCTTGTAATCATCAATCACAAAATCTGGTTTACCAGGCAAATCCTGTACCTGCTCCCTGAATGTGAAACCAGACTCAAGAAGTAAATCTGCAACTTTTTTTTCAATGGCAGTACCACGATTCTTAATTGCTCGCATATTCTTGCTTCGCGTTTTTGAATCGTGGACATCAGCCATTGGAGTTAAGCTGCCTTATCAGATTTAAGTGCAACAGCCTTCGCAATGTAGGGCGCGAGTAATTTTGCAACCGCCGCAAAGACAGGGACTACAACCGAGTTGCCGAATTGTCGATATGCCTGTGTGTCAGAAACAGGGATACGGAAAGATTCTTTGCCCGGCTGCTCAAAGCCCATAAGGCGAGCACATTCTCTCGGCGTTAGACGGCGTGGTCTGTTGATTTGGTTTTCTGGATTATCAAATTCAGTTTCACCTAATTCTCTATCCCAGCCCCTGTCAATTAAGATTTCAGAACCGTCTTTGTGATAACGAGCGGAGAGTGTTCTTGCAACCACCGTTGGGTTTTCTGGATCAACTAATCCAAAACCAAAACCATTCCCTTTGGCCTGGTGCTTCTTGGCATAATTGTATAAATACTTCCAGAGAAGCGGGGTGAGAACATACTTTTTATCATATTCGGTCTGAAGGAGTTGCTTAAAGGCGATGCGCTCCTGGGGGAAGAATTGACTGATATTTTTAAGAGTAAAATCTTTACTAATGTTCAGAGAACGGCGAAATCCAACCAATACAATTCGTTCACGATGCTGAGGAAGGAAATGTTTCCCGTCGATAATTTTTGGATCGCTGGAGCCTGTGATATCAGCGTCGGCGACGTCGTAACCCAGTTCATCAAGTGTTTCCATAATGACTTTAAACGTTTTTCCTTTGTCGTGACTTTTGAGGTTTTTAACGTTCTCAAGCACGAAAATGGATGGCTGCTTCGCTACGATGATTCGGGCTACATCAAAGAACAAAGTACCCTGAGCCTCACATTCGAAACCATGGGCTTTGCCCAAAGAATTCTTCTTTGACACACCAGCAAGTGAGAATGGCTGGCACGGGAAGCCAGCCAAGAGTACGTCGTGGTCGGGAATTTGTTTATCGATGTTTTGATAAGCTTCTTCAACGTCGATTTCCTGATTGTCGCTTAGCGTGATTTCTCTGATATCTGAATTAAATACATGTTCATGTGGGTCGCTATACCAGTTTGCTTTGTATGTACGAACGGCATCTTTGTTCCATTCACTGGTAAAGACACATTTACCACCAATGTCCTCGAATCCTTTGCGTATACCGCCGATCCCCGCAAACAAATCAATGAAGCGGAATTTATAATCAGGGTGATATTTTGGTGGATTCGGAAGCATACTATTCAGAATGATAATTTCACACTCGGTAAGCGCACGCTGAGTCGCTTTGCCGCTGAGCCAGCGGTTTAAAGATTCACGTGACCAGTCGTTGTTATATGCACGGAGTTTTTCAGCAATAGCCTTTTGGTCATATATTTCAAGCAAACGTCGGACCAGCAACTTATCGTTTTCAAGCTGAACCTTCATGCTTTCTTCTGCTTTTTTGATTTGTTCTATAGTTGAAGCTTCAGTGGTTTTCATTTCGCAGTATCGATTTAGGGAAGAATGAGTGACACTTTATCACTCGTTTGACCCAGAGGCAAAAATGAAATCTGTACATGTGTACAGTGTTTCTGGGCTGACTTAATTTAGCAACCCAGAAGAGTCCTGTCTCTTAATGAGGGACATTAACTTTCCAGGATGCCTCGCAATACTGAAATGTAAAAGCTGCAACTAACATCCTGAAATCCCCTCTAAAAAATCCTTCCCATCTCCAGTTGCCCCATCAGTAACGCGTTATCACTGTAATCCACCGGGACGGCGACAACGGCGGGGCCTTGTACGTCCATGGCGGCGCGCAGGGTGCTTTCCAGCGTTTCGGCGGAGGTGACGGCAAAACCTTTGGCGCCGAAGGCGTCGGCGTAGGCTTTGAAATCAATCGGGCCGAACTGGATGCCGGAGGTGCGATGGTATTTTTTCTCTTCCTGAATCGCCACCATGTTGTAGGCCTCATCGACCCAGATGATGTGCAGCAGATTGACGCCGAGGCGTACGGCGGTTTCCAGTTCCATGCTTGATTGCATAAAGCCGCCGTCGCCGGATACGGAAACCACTTTGCGGCTGGGATCGACCAGCGCAGCGCCAATCGCCCACGGCAGCGCGACACCCATGGTTTGCTGACCGTTGGAAATCAGCACCTGACGCGCACGGAAGCTGTAAAGGTAACGGGCGATCCAGATGTGAAAACTGCCCATATCAACGCACAGGGTGACGTCGCTGTTAACGATGTCCTGCATCGCGCGCACCAGACGCAGCGGATGGATGGCAAACTGGTTCAGGCTGCGGCCTTTCTGGGCCAGCAGTTCACGTTGCTGGCGGCGATCTTCGAGGATCGCGATGGCGGAGGCGCTCAGGTCGATGCGCTGCGGGATCTGCTCCGTCAGCAGATCCAGTGTGTCGGCGATATCGCCCACCAGTTCGACGTCCGGCAGATAGTCGCTGTCGGTTTCGGCGGGCATCACGTCGATGTGGACCAGTTCGGCGCTGCCGTTGCTCCATTGCACCGGTTCATACTCGACCGGGCTGTAACCGATGGTGATGACCAGATCTGCGTTACGCAGCAGGCGGTCACCGGCCTGATTGTTGAACAGACCGACGCGACCGGCGAAGCGATGGAACGAAGCCTGATCGATAACGCCTGCCGCCTGATAGGTGCTGGTGACCGGCAGATCGCTTTTATGCAGCAGACGACGGATCGCCTCGGCATTGCGCGGCTGGCTGGCCATCAGGCCGAGCAGCAGGACCGGATTTTTGGCCTGTTTCAGTAATTGTGCGACCTGCAATATCGCGTCGTGCGGCGCGCTGCCCAGTACCGGCGGTTGCGAGGTCAGGAGTTTGCCGCTGGCCGGTTCATTGACGATATCCATCGGCAGGCTGATAAATGCTGCACCCGGACGCCCGAACTCGGCGGCGCGAAAACCATTCGCCAGCACTTCGGCCAGTGCGGAAGACGAGGTGACTTCGGCGGAATACTTGGTGACCGGGCGGAACATCGCGACGGTGTCCATGGTCTGGTGCACCTGTTTAACGTGGTCGGCGCGTTTCACCGCGCCCCCTAAAGCCACCAGCGGATCGCCTTCGGAGGTCGCGGTGGCAACGCCGGTGATCAGGTTCGAACAACCGGGGCCGGAGGTGACCAGCGCGACGCCCGCTTTCCCGGTCAGGCGGCCGACGGCACCGGCCATAAAGGCTGCGTTGGCTTCGTGACGCACCGGAATGGTTTTGATGCGGGAATCGACCAGCGAATCGAAAACACGATCGATTTTTGCGCCGGGAATGCCGAACACGTGTTTGACACCCTGTGCTTCAAGCTGCGCGACGACCAGATCCGCACCGCATTTCCATTCGCTTTGGCTGTCTGAATTTTTCATGGCTTTATTCCTTTTGTCTGCGGACTGTTAACTTTCAACGGACTGAATCGCATCATTTAAATCGTCAGGGCATAAGTTGGCGTGCAGGAAATCACTGTCCTGCGGAAAGTCGATCAACAGCTTTTCGACCGTGCCGAAAGTCAGCACGCCGCGCTCAACCTGGTAATCCAGCACATGGCCGCCGCTGCTGCGTGTCTGATTGATGAAATGTTCGTGATAGCCCGCCACGTTGATGCCCTGCATATACGCAGGTGTCAGAAAGCCAATCAGCACGCCCTGGCTGTTTTCAATATGAAATGTTGGCTGCGCTTCGATGGCTTCGAGCATCGGTTTATAAGGGCGGTGCTGTTCCGGTACGGTGCGAGTCTCGACGCGGCTGAACTCACCATCAATGCGCAATGCGCAGAAGGTGTTCTGGCTGGCGACGGCGTTATCAATTACGGCGTGGATTTGTTCACGGCTGTGCGGGCGGTCAATCACGTATTCATTAGTCGGGTTAAAGAATGTCATGACGGCGAAGGGCGTTTTTTGTTCAGGAAGGGCGCGCCGGGCGCTGCCGTCGCCACGCAACTGGAAGATATTACTGTTGAATGCGATCAGTTCGCCGTCGAGATGGTTAAAGGTGCCGAGGCCAAAATCGCCGTGTTTCAGCAGGTCTGCCATCGTGGTGTCGCCTTCATAGACGCCGCTCAGCAAGGCGCTCATCAGTGACGACTGATAAAGCACGCGGTCAGGATGCTGATGTTTAAACGCTGTCGCCGTGCGGGCAATATCGGCGACGCAGGAACAGGACTCAGAATGGCTTTTCATGCAGGGGGTCTCCGTCGAATAATTAACTTTGCTAACTAAAAGGTTGACCCCATTCCGTCCTGAGTTCCAATATAAGGAGGTGTTTACTTTGAGACGTTTTTGATATGGAACTTCGTCATCTGCGTTATTTTGTCGCGGTAGCCGAGGCGGGCCACTTCACCCGTGCTGCCGAACTCCTGGGAATATCCCAGCCTCCCCTGAGTCAGCAAATCCAGCGGCTCGAACATGAAATCGGAACCCCTTTACTCAAGCGTCTGACCCGTGGCGTCGAGCTTACCGAAGCCGGAAAAGTGCTGTACGACGACGCACAAACCATCATCAAACTGACCGATGCCGCCTTTGAACGTACCCGTGCGGTGGCACGCGGCCTGAATGGTACGCTGCGCATCGGTTTTGCCACCTCAACGGCCTTCAATCCGCAGGTGTTTGAGCTGCTGCATCGCTTCCGTGACAAGTACCCGGGCATGGTGCTGGAGCCGCAGGAAAAAGATATGGCGGGGCTGATGACCGCGATGAGCGAGGGCGCGCTGGATGCGGCGTTTATCCGTCTGCCTTGCGAGCGCAGCAAGGAGTTCAGTTATAAGGTGCTGGATATTGAGGAAATGATGGTGGCGTTGCCGAAGAAGCATCCGCTCAGTCAGGGGAAAGAAGTCCGGCTGGCAGCGCTGCGCCACGACACGCTGATCACCTTTCCCCGCGATTTATCGCCGGGGCTTTATGATGCCGTGACACAGGCGTGTAAAGAGGCGGGATTTTCGCCGCGCTACGGGCAGCAGTGTCCGCAAATTACCTCGGCGCTGAGTATGGTGGCGACAGGATTTGGTTACGCGCTGGTGCCGGCGTCGCTAAGTAAGATTGATGAAACCAATGTGCGCTGTCTGCCCCTGGCAGGGCAGACATTAACGACGCAGATCGCGCTCGCCTGGCGCAGAACGGATAACTGCAAGGCGGCGCTGCATATGGTGGGGTTGTTGTAAGTTACACCACAATAATCACAGACACGCGACGGTTCTGGGCGCGTCCGGCCTGGGTTTTATTGCTGGCGACCGGCTGGCTCTGCCCTAATCCGCGGGTATGGATATTGGCGCGTGGCATTCCGGCATCGGCAAAGGCGGCGGCAACCGTGTTGGCGCGGCGCAGAGACAGATCGTTGTTGTAACCGGCGTCGCCGTAGTTGTCGGTATGGCCGTCGAGATTGACTTTATTCAGCCCGACATGCAGCAGTTCACTGGCCAGTTTTTCCACCGACTGCTTACTTTCTGTCGAAAGCGTCGCCTGATTATTGCCAAACAGCACTTTGGCATCCAGCCCGAGTTCCCAGCCTTCGGCTGTCTGCGAGAAGCCGTTTTTTTGCAGTACGGCGATCTGTTCCGGCGTTAATCCCGCCGGTTTGGTCTGACAGGCGGCCAGCAGCAGAATGCACAGCCCCATTGCGGCGAACTGAAACCAGGTCTTGAAAGTGTTGCAGGTATTCATTGTCATTAATTCCTTTTAGTCTTTCATCACGACAGGAAGCGGCATGCCTGAAGAAACATGCCAGCAACTGCCGGAAATTTTTTTCGAGCGGTACATGGCCTCATCGGCCTTATCCAGTAACTCTTTCGCGTTAGTGGCCTGAGAAGGCGACAGCGCGATACCGATACTGAGAGAAACATCCAGCGTCTTGTTATTGAGCAGGATGACAGGGGTTTTCATGATTTCAACAATGCGTTCGGCAAAAGCCACGGCCTCTGCGGTGGAAACCATCGGTTCAAGCAAGATGGCAAATTCATCACCGCCCAGACGCGCCAGCACATCGCCTTTTCGCAGTGTTTTCGCCAGCCGTTCACCAATCACCATCAGCACGCGGTCCCCGGCAGCATGACCGAGTGAGTCATTGATCTCTTTAAAGTTATCGACATCAATAAACAGCAACGCCAGTGAAAGCGCCGGGCGCATCGGGTTAAAGCATTGATTAAGCGTATCAATGAAAAACGCGCGATTATGCAGGCCGGTCAATCCATCATGCAATGCTTTTTGGGTCAGTGAGACGTTCTCGTTGCGCATATGGTTTTCCCAGGCTTCCAGCTCCGTCAGCAGGCTGTTGAAGTCCTGGCTCAGCGTGTGCAGCTCGGCAATCGGCGCAGAAGGGACACGCAGGCTGAACGAACGGTTAGCGCTGACGTCATGAGTGACGCGCGTAATGTGGCCGAGAGCATCGACAATACCTTTTTGCATCCGGCGGGAAAAATACAGCGCCACCAGGGCCGTCAGTACCAGACAGCCGATCAGGCTAAGCACCGTTTCCAGCAGGAAACCCGCCAGGGTTCCGCCATTACCGGCGAGCCAGACCGTACCGATGAGCGAACCGGAATGGTTCACCGGCATCGTGACAGGCTCCGGGAAAGCCAGGTGGCCGACGAACTGCCCGAGCTTGTCCCAGTTGCTGTTCACCGGCCGCTGCCATTCCGTGAACGTTGCACCGGCGGGGGTCAGAATTTTAGCCTGCGTGAAATCGCCGCGTTTAGCGATGAACTCCAGCGACTCGTGCGCGGCGGCAGGATCATTAAACACCAGCGCCGCTTCGGTGGTGTAGCTGATAGCGCGTGCGGTCAGTTGCAGATTATTTTCGGCATGCGAACGCAGGGCGATCAGGGCCAGCAAGATCAGTAAAAAACCGGCAAGGCCAATCGCGGTCAAAATCACAATCACATGGATTCTGTTCAGTGCGGCGCTTAGCGTCGGGCGCTGGCGCGGCTGTTCTGTGTCAGGAACAGGAATTTTATTTTCCATGGTTACTCCTTTTCCCTGGCAAGTTGTAATACGGCGGGATTAACCCGCACACCGCTGCGGGACAGCGTATCCAGATTCAGTTTGAATCCGGTGTGAAGGGGCGTGATTACCAGACAAAAAGCGTTCAGTAATCCGCAGGTCTCGTCTTCTTCGCTGATCGTTAAAATGGCATGGCCTTCCAGGCGCTGATGCAAATCGTTTTGCTGCTCAGCCGTTGTTCTGCCGGAATAAATGGCATCGCACTGCGCGGTCAGCAGCGGGCTGTCAAAAGGCAACGTCATCACTTTGAGCGGTCTGCCAGCAAAAGCGCTGCCATCGGGCGTGAGTAGCGCCGCGTATTTAACTGGCTGAATGATGCAAAGTGTTAAAGAAGACGAGGTCGTTTTGTCGGGCCAGCGCGAATAACTGAGGATACCGTTAACGGTCTGGGCGACGGCGGCGTCGGGTGACGTCTCGCTGGTTTCTGCGATAACCGGTTTTAACGGAGCGATCAGAAGCACCATCAGCAGGGCGAAGCCATACGCAGCCTTAAAAAAATGGCCGACACGTATCTTCACTAACAGGTAAAAAGGTGATCGGGCTTTTTCCATAGCGTCACTCTGTGTTTCTTCCGGTTGAAATTGTTTCACCGGAATAAGAATAACTTTATCGGCATGATTTCTGAAAGCGTCAATAAAAAGTTTTTCACCCTGAAACAACACGCATCTTGTGTAGAATTTTTTACAGAAACCAGGAAAACAGCGAATACTGAAGAGAATCTAATGAATGTTTAGGTTAATGAGCGTGGTTGATTTTTGAGCAACGATAAGAGAGGCGGCGTCGATAAATAATACACATTGGTGTTATTTCAACCGTTATTAAAATAATAGTCACGGTCATAACAAAATATGACAAAAAATAAATGTTACCGTAATCACCGTTTGATGAATTTAAATTGCAGGAAATGTTAATAGATTGGAATTTAAAGGAATAATAGACGGCATTTTAGCTATATTCGTGACCATGATCTCAAAGCCACACCGTTAGTCAGATTTTTATGCTGCTGATAGGTATCATGCCCGCATTAATGGTATGTTTTAACCGTCAGGGTGGTTTTTTCGATGACGGGTGCAGTAAAAAAACATCAACCATTCCTGGGGAAAACGGAATTATTTTTATAATTAGGTGCTGAGGAATCATGGATAATACAACAATCGGGACGCTGTCTGAAAAATCAATAAGTTCCTGGCGTAAAACTGACACCATGTGGATGTTAGGTTTATATGGAACGGCAATTGGTGCGGGTGTTCTTTTTCTTCCTATTAATGCCGGTATTGGCGGATTAATTCCGTTAATTATTATGGCGATTCTCGCCTTCCCAATGACTTTCTTCGCTCACCGCGGATTAACCCGTTTTGTTTTATCGGGTAAAAATGCCGGTGAAGATATTACGGAAGTCGTGGAAGAACATTTTGGTATTACGGCCGGTAAATTAATTACACTGCTGTATTTCTTCGCCATTTATCCTATTTTGCTGGTTTACAGCGTGGCGATCACTAATACGGTTGAGAGTTTTATTACTCACCAGATGCATATGAATGCGCCACCGCGTGCGTTGCTGTCACTGATCCTGATCCTCGGATTAATGACACTGGTGCATTTTGGTCAGGATATGATCGTGAAAGCGATGAGTATTCTGGTATTCCCGTTTGTGACGGTGCTGATGGCGCTGGCGCTTTACCTTATTCCTAACTGGAATATGTCAGTGTTTACAAACGCCTCGCTTTCCGGTAACGGCGTAGGTCACGGTATGCTGATGACGCTGTGGCTGGTGATCCCGGTGATGGTGTTCTCGTTCAACCACTCGCCTATTATCTCCTCTTTTGCAGTGGCAAAACGCAAAGAATACGGTGATAGCGCTGAGAAAAAATGTTCGCGCATTCTGGCATTTAGCCACATCATGATGGTGATCACGGTGATGTTCTTTGTCTTCAGCTGCGTCCTGAGCCTGTCTCCGGCCGACCTGATGGAAGCCAAATCGCAAAACGTGTCTATTCTGTCTTATTTAGCGAACCACTTCTCTAACCCGGTCATTGAATATATCGCGCCATTTATTGCCTTTATTGCCATTACTAAATCTTTCCTCGGCCATTATCTGGGCGCACGCGAAGGTTTTAACGGCATGGTGATTAAATCTTTGCGCAGTAAAGGCAAGAAAATTGCCCTGCCAACGCTGAACCGTTATACCGGTATCTTCATGTTATTAACCACCTGGTTAGTGGCAACCCTGAATCCAAGTATTCTGGGTATGATCGAAACGCTGGGCGGTCCGATTATTGCGATGCTGTTATTCCTGATGCCAATGTATGCCATCCGTAAAGTTCCGGCGATGAAAAAATACAGCGGCCATATCAGTAATGTCTTCGTTGCTGTAATGGGTCTGATTGCGATGTCAGCCATTGTATTCAGCCTGATGGGTTAATGATTAAAGCTTCTGAAATAAAGTGAGCGGGAATATCCCGCTCCTTTCTCTCCCGTTTTTCTGTTTATTCCGCCCGTAAATAATTTCACTTGGAGTACCCACCGTGATCAGCGTCTTCGATATTTTCAAAATTGGTATTGGTCCTTCCAGTTCGCATACTGTTGGCCCGATGAAAGCCGGGAAAATATTCACTGATGAACTTATCTCTTCAGGCCATATAACCCAAACCACCCGCGTGGCGGTTGATGTTTACGGATCATTATCATTAACCGGTAAAGGTCACCACACTGATCTGGCTATTATCATGGGGCTGGCGGGGAATATGCCGGATGATGTGGATATCGATGCGATCCCGGCGTTTATCCGTGAGGTAGAAAATACCGGGCGTCTGATGCTGGGCAAGGGCGCAAAAGAAGTGGATTTCCCGGCCAGCTCAGGCATGAATTTCCATTCCGGTAATCTGCCGTTGCATGAAAACGGCATGACAATCAGTGCGTTCAGCGGCGATGAACTGCTCTATACCCAAACTTATTACTCTATCGGCGGTGGCTTTATTGTCGAAGCCAGCAAATTTGGTATGCAGGATGAAAATCCGGTGGTGCGCCCGTATCCGTTCCGTTCGGCCAGCGATTTGCAAAAACACTGTACGGACACCGGCCTGTCGTTGTCGGCACTGATGCTGCAAAACGAACTGGCGGGACACACACGCACAGAAATCAGCGATCACTTTGCGGCCATCTGGAATGTGATGAGCGAAGGCATTACGCGCGGCATTCATACCGAAGGCTTGCTGCCGGGACCGATGAAAATCAACCGCCGTGCCGCCGCACTGCGCCGCATTCTGGTGACGCAGGATAAGAACAATGTCGATCCGATGGGTGTTGTTGACTGGATCAACATGTACGCGATGGCGGTTAACGAAGAAAATGCGGCAGGCGGGCGTGTGGTCACTGCACCGACCAACGGCGCGTGTGGCATTATTCCTGCCGTGCTGACGTATTACGATCAGTTTATCCGCCCGATCAGCCCTGATTCGTACAGCCGCTTCTTCCTGGCTTCCGGCGCGGTCGGTATTCTGTTCAAAATGAACGCTTCGATTTCCGGTGCGGAAGTGGGGTGTCAGGGCGAAGTGGGCGTGGCCTGTTCTATGGCGGCGGCAGGTCTGACCGAACTGCTGGGCGGCAGCACCGCGCAGGTGTTTATGGCGGCAGAAATCGCGATGGAACATCACCTCGGGCTGACCTGTGATCCGCTGGCCGGACAGGTTCAGGTACCATGCATCGAGCGTAACGCCATTTCGGCTGTGAAAGCCGTCAATGCGTCGCGTATGGCATTACGCCGCACCAGCGAACCGCGTGTGTGCCTCGATAAAGTCATCGAAACCATGTACGAAACCGGCAAGGACATGAACTCGAAATACCGTGAAACCTCGACAGGCGGGTTGGCTATCAAGGTTCTCGCCTGCAATTGATTTCTTTTCTCATCATTTCCTAAAAGGCGGGAAACCGCCTTTCCCGCCCCCTTCGTTACTTTTCCCTGTGTTATGTTTTGGGTTATCTATACTGCGTAGAAGCTCTTTTTTCACCTGGAAAACAGTTAAAAGGAAAGGTCCGGTATGTCTAAATTCTTTATGAATGACCGCAAGACTCTGATTAACGATGTTATTGAAGGGGTGATCCTGACCTCTCCCTACAAAAACCTGGCAAAACTGGACATCGATCCGGCAATCCGCGTTGTCGTGCGGCGTGACTGGGATAAGAAAAAGGTTGCGCTGATTTCAGGCGGTGGCTCGGGTCATGAACCGGCGCACGTGGGGTTTGTCGGCAAAGGCATGCTCACGGCGGCGGTGTGTGGCGAAGTGTTTGCTTCTCCGAGCGTGGACGCCGTGCTGAACGCGATTGTGGCGGTTACCGGCAAAGCGGGCTGTCTGCTGATCGTCAAAAACTACACCGGCGACCGTCTGAACTTTGGTCTGGCCGCTGAGAAAGCAAAAGGTATGGGCTATAACGTCGAGCTGGTGATGGTCTCCGACGACATTTCCCTGCCGGAAAACAAGCAGCCGCGCGGCATCGCCGGTACGGCGCTGGTGCATAAAATTGCCGGTTACGCGGCTGAGCAGGGCAAATCCCTGAAAGATGTCACCAAAATCGCCCAGCAGGCGATTAATGCGACCGCCAGTATTGGTGTCGCGGCGGCGGGGTGCAGCCTGCCGGGAGGCGGTGAAGATGAAGAAGAGCAACGTATCGAATCGGGCCACGTTGAGCTGGGATTAGGTATTCACGGCGAACCGGGTGTGTCGACCATGAAAACCCAGAACAGCAAAAAAGTGGTGGATACGCTGGTCGGCAAGCTTGCGGAACATGTGAAGAAAAGCGACAAGCTGGCGGTGCTGATCAATAACCTCGGCGGCGTCTCTCCGCTCGAAATGAATCAGATCACCAAAGAGCTGGTGCATTCTGCGCTCGGCAGTTCGATCCGTTATCTGATTGGCCCCGCATCGCTGGTCAGTGCGCTGGATATGAAAGGGTTCTCGCTCTCGGTGATTGCCCTTAAAGGCGGCATTGAGGAAGCCTTGCTGGCAGAAGTGGAAGCCTCCGGCTGGCAGCCTCTGGTGAAGCTTGAGAAACTGGCGATCAAAAAAGGCAAGAAAATCAGCGATAAGAAAACGGTAAAAGCCTCGTCCAATGCGCAGGTTGGCAAAATCGTTGAAACCATTACTCAGACACTTTCTGATCTGGAAGATGAGCTGAATAAACTCGATGCCAAAGTCGGTGACGGCGATACCGGTTCGACGTTTGCCACCGGCGCGCGCGATATCCAGAAAGAAAACAAAGGCAAAAGATTACCGCTGAATAATGTGGCCGATCTTCTGGGCGTTGTCGGCGATCGTCTGGCGACCGTCATGGGCGGATCCAGCGGCGTGCTGATGTCGATCTTCTTTACCGCCGCCGGTAAGAAAGTCGGTGAGGGTGAGAAGTTGCCGAAAGCGTTGCTGTCCGGTCTCGAACGCATGAAGCATTACGGCGGGGCAGATCTCGGGGATCGCACGATGATCGACGCACTGCAACCGGCGCTGGAAGCCCTTGGCAAAAAAGATGCGCTGAAAGGGGCGGCTAAAGCGGCAGCCAAAGGGGCCAAAGACACGGCCAGCATGAAGAAAGCCAATGCGGGGCGCTCTTCTTATCTCAGCAGCAACAGCCTGAAAGGGGTGAAAGATCCCGGCGCAGTGGCCGTTGAAAAAGTGTTTGAGGCGCTGGCGAAAAAATAAGATTGAGCTCAGCAAAAAAGAAAGGCCTGCGGGAAACCGGCAGGCCTTTTTTATGGCAATGAAAACGTCAGGTAATCGCATTGGGATCAATCAGCGAATAAAGCTTTTTATCATGGATCCGCTGTGAAATTTTGTACTGATTTTGTTCATAAATAACGAACTTGCCGATACGGATCGCTTCACGGGAATCCCTGTTAGCAAAATGGTCGTAAACACCGCCGGGATATTTCCCCTTCAGGCCACGGTTAGACCATTTATTCATTTTCATTTTCCACTCAAGAGAATAATGCGCCAGAGGGCAGACGATCTTTGCCCACGGATCGCAAATCAGTGCGTTCTCAAGGATTTTGCCGTTGTTATGTACAGGCTGGGTGCCGACTAATACCAGGCAATGGTCGACCGGACGCGTAATGAAGATGCTGATCACTTTTAATGGCGTACCGGCGAGCCTTTCCCATTTTTGAATGTTTTCACTGATATAACAAAATGCGACGCGGGCATTTTCGCCGCAGTTGCCCGCATTTTCTTTCCCGTTGCGATAATCTTCTTCAACTTTCCGGTAAAGCTGCTGGGAGGAAAGATTGAGCTTTCGCAGACCCCGCACCATGGCACCCCGATCCCTGTCGCCGCCCAGTGAATGCAGCCGGTATTTTTTAGGATCCGACATCATCAGACCATCAATCATTCTTTTATCCGGATAAAACTTATTGGCAGATTTCAGCGACAGTCGTGAACGCGTAAACAGCATGGCTTCGGTAAGCTTGGGTAAGAGTAATTTCTGGAAACGTTTATTATCCATAACGCTATTTTTCCTTTAAAGCCTGATTCAGCAATGGACTATTTGAGCACTCTTTATTGCCCGTATAAAGGAAATGACTTCTTAAGAAATACTGGATCTGCTGAGACCCTCCGCGCCGGAGCAACCTGGATATAATACGGCGCTCAGTCAGAAAACATAATTTGATCTAAAACAATTTTAAGCGATTTGCTCACCCGCCGCAGTTTCCGTCCCCGTATAATTTGCGGCCAATTATTTGCCGCCGAACGAAGACCTTACTATGCCAGTCAGTCTGATCCAACCCGATCGCACCCTGTTTTCTTACCCACGTTACTGGGCCGAATGCTACGGCACTGCGCCGTTTTTCCCGATGACCCGGGAGGAAATGGAACAGCTTGGCTGGGACAGTTGTGATGTGATCGTGGTGACCGGCGATGCCTATGTCGATCATCCGAGTTTTGGCATGGCGATCATTGGCCGCATGCTGGAAGCGCAGGGATTCCGCGTCGGGATCATCGCGCAGCCGGACTGGACCAGCAAAGAAGATTTCATGCGGCTCGGGAAGCCGAATCTGTTTTACGGCGTGACTGCCGGCAATATGGATTCGATGATCAACCGTTATACCGCCGACCGGAAGCTGCGTCATGACGATGCCTATACGCCGGGTAACGTGGGTGGAAAACGTCCGGATCGCGCGACGCTGGTCTACACGCAGCGCTGTAAAGAAGCCTACAGCGATGTACCGGTTTTGCTCGGTGGTATCGAAGCCAGCCTGCGACGTATCGCACATTACGATTACTGGTCCGATACCGTGCGGCGCTCGGTACTGGTGGATTCCAAAGCTGACATGCTGATTTATGGCAACGGCGAAAGGCCGCTGGTGGAAGTGGCGCACCGTCTGGCTGCCGGTGAATCCATTACTGATATTCATGATGTGCGTAACACTGCCGTGATGCGCAAAACGGCGCTTATCGGCTGGAGCGGTGTCGATTCCACACGGCTCGATAAGCCGGGGCGGATTGAGCCGATCATGAATCCGTATGGTGAGGATTTGCCGTGCTCGGAAGGAGAGTTGCCTGCGCCGGATGCCCCGCAACCGGTAACGGTGCGCGCGCCAAAGCCGAAACCGTGGGAGAAAACCTACGTTCTGTTGCCATCATTTGAAAAAGTGAAGGCCGATAAAGTGCTTTACGCGCATACCTCGCGCATTTTGCATCACGAAACCAATCCTGGCTGTGCGCGTGCCCTGATGCAAAAACACGGTGACCGCTATGTGTGGATCAACCCACCGGCGATCCCGCTGTCGACCGAAGAAATGGACGAAGTGTTTGGCCTGCCGTTCCAGCGCGTACCGCACCCGTCTTACGGCAAAGCGACAATTCCGGCATATGACATGATCCGTTTCTCGATCAATATTATGCGTGGCTGTTACGGCGGTTGTGCGTTTTGTTCGATCACCGAGCATGAAGGGCGGATCATTCAGAGCCGCTCGGAAGCGTCGATCGTCCGCGAAATAGAAGAGATCCGCGACAATGTACCGGGATTCACCGGTGTGATTTCCGATCTGGGTGGCCCGACCGCCAACATGTATATGCTGCGCTGTCAGTCGCCGAAAGCGGAACAAAGTTGCCGCCGTGCGTCCTGTGTGTATCCGGAAATCTGTACGCACATGGACACTAACCATGAACCGACGATCAACCTTTACCGCCGTACGCGCAGCCTGAAGGGCATCAAGAAAATACTGATCGCCTCGGGCGTACGTTACGATCTGGCGGTAGAAGATCCGCGTTATATCAAAGAGCTGGCCGAACATCACGTGGGGGGATATCTGAAGATCGCGCCGGAACATACTGAAGCCGGACCGCTGTCCAAAATGATGAAGCCTGGAATGGGCAGCTATTACCGCTTCAAGGAGCTGTTTGACAGCTATTCCAAACAGGCCGGAAAAGAGCAATATCTGATCCCGTACTTTATCTCCGCACATCCGGGGACACGTACCGAAGACATGATCAACCTGGCGCTGTGGCTGAAGAAAAATCGCTTCCGGCTGGATCAGGTGCAGAACTTTTACCCGTCGCCGCTCGCCAGCGCCACCACCATGTATTACAGCGGTAAGAATCCGCTCGGTAAAGTGGATTATAAAAGTGAAGACGTCGTGGTGCCGAAAGGCGATCGTCAGCGGCGGTTGCATAAAGCCTTGCTGCGCTATCACGATCCGGTGAACTGGCCGGTGATCCGCGAGGCGCTGACCGCGATGGGCATGCGCCGTCTGATTGGCATCCGGCCTGATTGTCTGGTGCCGCCGGACGGTTTTGATCCGAAGTTTGCGGCGTCAGTTTCAGGCAAAGCGAAACCGGCCACCACGCGTTTTACCGCCTCAAAAGCGCAGAATCCGTCTGCCGGAAAAGGAAAACCCTCCGGGCAGAGGGTTAATCGAGGTAAAAGACCGGTTTAAGATCGTTACTGACCGGGCTGTTATCGGCATTGGCAGGCATTACGTCTGCCATATGCTTCCACCATTTCTGGCAGATTTCCGTTTTTGCTACCGCGTTCCATCTTTCTTCTGATTCTATTTCCACATAGCCAAACAGCAGATTACGTTTTTCATCAAGAAAAATGCTGTAGTGATGCGCGCCGTGGGCTTTCAGGGTTTCCGCCAGTTCTGGCCAGATTGGCGAATGACGGCGCTGATATTCATCGTGTGCATTCGCATTAACCTGCATCACGAAGGATTTACGGATCATGTTTTTCTCCGGTTAGATTATCGGGGGGTAGAGGGAAAGCTCCTCCCCCTGCGAAGGGGGAGGCTGGGAGGGGGTTTTAAAGATAAACGCCTCGTCAAAGTACACTTCAACACATTCGCTTTTATTTAATACCCCACCCCAACCCTCCCCTTCGCAGGGGAGGGAGCAGACCGAGCTGTTTCCGTGTTCTCCCCTTTCAGGGGGAGCAAAGAAACTACATTGCTTTCAGATACAACTCGCGCACTTCTTCACGAGTTGCGGTGCGCGGATTGCACGGTGCGCACGGGTCAGCCAGCGCTTTATCCAGCCATCCTTCGATATCGCTTTCCTTAATCCCCAGCTCTTTGAAACCGGAAGGAATACCCACGCGGGTGGACAATTTTCGGATAGCGTCAATGGCCGCAATACTGGCCTGTGTTTCGCTGATACCTTGCGTATGTACGCCCATCGCGCGGGCGATATCGGCAAAGCGGTGAGGTGCACTGGCGCGGTTAAACTCTTCGACAACCGGCAGCAAGATGGCATTACAGACGCCGTGCGGCAGATTATGTGTCGCGCCCGGCTGATGCGCCAGTGCGTGAACCAGCCCCAAGCCTGCGCTGTTAAATGCCATACCGGCCAGATATTGTCCCTGCGCCATTTTCTCGCGGGCTTCAATATCATCGCCGTGATCGACTGCTTTTGGCAGCCATTGCGTGATAGTTGAAATCGCGGCGAGCGCGGTCGGATCGGTCAGAGGATGTGCGCCGACAGAAACATAGGCTTCGATAGCGTGGGTTAGCGCATCCATGCCGGTAGCAGCGGTGACACTGGCCGGGATTTTGAGCATAACCGCCGGGTCGTCCACTGCAATATCCGGGATCAGATTGGCGTCGATGATCACTTCTTTCACCTGACGCTGGCTGTCGATGATCACCGCATTGCTGGTGAGTTCTGCGGCTGTGCCCGCTGTGGTATTAATCGCCACCAGGAAGACACCCGGTTTGGTAACTTTGCCGACACCGGAATACATTGTGGCGGGCCCCGGATTGGCGGTCAGAATTTTGATGCCTTTTGCGGTATCAATCGGGCTGCCGCCGCCGAAAGCGATCAGGTAATCGCACTGGTTTTCCTGATACAAACGGAAACCTTCATCAACGTGAGCAGAGGTTGGATTGGGTACCACGCCGCCGTAAATAGCGTAAGGCAGTCCGGCCTGTTTAAGTGCGGAGAATAAACTGTCGAGCAGACCCAGTTCGATTAACTGGCCATCGGTAACGATAAGCGCTTTGCCGTGTTGCTTAGTCGCCAGCATCGCAACCATATCTTCGATTGCGCCCTGACCGTGGAGGCTGATTTTAGGAAGTGCCAACATGAAACTCATAAAAATTCCCTCTATAGAGTAAGTAAAATAGGTGTCCTGTTGTGCGCTGCTCCGCGGTCTTTGCCATTTCCTGCTACGGGAAACATCCACTGTTCCCCGTGCAGGATTTATGAAGTCTGGAGCATAAAGTGCCTGATCAGGCTTTCAGTGCGGCCTCAAAAGGCGTGACGTCAAAACGTTTGCCAAGCGCAATCAGTTCATCGGTCTGGATGGTTTGTTTCATTCCACCCATAGAAATCACTTTCACCAGGATCTCCGCCGATTTTTCAGCAGTGTCGATCAGGCCAAAAGCGTCATCCAGCGTCGGGCCGCAACCGAAGATACCGTGGAATGCCCACAACACCAGGCTGTGATGTTGCATCCGGTCGGAAGTGGCTGCGCCGATACCATCGGTACCCGGCACCATCCACGGTACAATCCCCACGCCGTCGGGGAAGACCACCAGACATTCGGTGCTGCATTCCCACAACTTGCGGGTGATCTTGGCGCTGTCGAGCTCAAGCACGTACGTCAGTGCGATCAGGTTGGTCGCATGGCAATGCATGATCACGCGATCCTGACCGTTGGTGACACGTTTACGCACAGCGTGAGATTGCAGATGTGAGGCCAGTTCAGAGGTTGGCAGACCGCCGGCGGTCAGACCCCACAGGATTTTGTAGCTGGCGCCTTTGTCATCAAGCTGAATAACGGTCAGCGCTTCTGACGGGGCTAATTGCACGTTACGGAAAAACTTACCGGAACCGGTCACGATGAAGTATTCGTTGGCCAGATCAGGCGCATGCTGAGTCAGTTCAACCTGGCGCGGCTGGTCGTAAAAATCATTTTTATAAGGTGCGACGTCTTCCGGTAACAGGCGCATGCTGACGTTGCCGCCGTTACGTTCATCCCAGCCTTTCAGCCACATATCGGTGGTCGCTTTGACCATGCCTTGCACAAACCACGAGCTAAATAATGTTTTCATCGGTTCTTTCCTGCGAATAAGGTGAATGCGTTTCTGTTGCGTTCGGCGGCAATTAACGTTTTGCCAGCACGCTGGTTTCGTAATGACGGACGGTATCCAGCCACTGACCGCCAACCGGTACATCGTGACGCTGACAATACATGTCCCACACGGCCTGCCATGGCAGGGATTTTTGCTCTTCCAGCAGAGCCAGGCGTGCGGTGTAATCGCCTTCGGCTTCCAGTTTTTTCAGTAAATCGGTCGGTTCGAGCAGGGCTTTCAGCAGGGCTTTTTTCATGTTGCGGGTGCCGATAACCCAGGCAGCGATGCGGTTGATCGAGGCATCGAAGAAATCCAGACCGATATGAACGCGGTTGAACAGGTCATGGCGCACGATTTCGCTGGCGATGGCCTGCGTTTCGTCGTCCAGCAGAACTACGTGGTCACTGTCCCAGCGTACCGGACGGCTGACGTGCAGCAGCAGGCGCGGCACATACAGCATCGCAGCAGAAATTTTGTCGGAGATCACTTCAGTCGGGTGGAAGTGGCCGGCATCGAGGCACAGCGCAGTGCCGCGGCTGGCAGCGTAACCGAGATAGAATTCGTTTGAGCCGACGGTGTAGCTTTCAGAACCGATGCCGAACAGTTTGCTTTCAACGGCATCGATGTGTTCGGTGATATCAAACTTCTCAGAAATCACTTCATCAAGTGCGCTCATCAGGCGCTGGCGCGGTGCCAGACGATCGACGGTGATGTCTTTCATGCCATCCGGCACCCAGATATTCATCACTGACGGCGTGCCCAGTGCGCGGCCAAATGAGGCAGAGACACGGCGGCTGGCCTGACAATGTTCAATCCAGAACTGGCGAATTTCCGGGTTTGCGTGTGACAGCGTGAAGCCGTCGGCGCTCAGCGGGTGTGAGAAACAAGACGGGTTGAAGTCCAGACCCAGCTTGTTTTTCTTCGCCCAGTCAACCCAGCCGGTGAAGTGCTTAGGTTCAATCTCATTACGGGCAACGGGCTTATCGGACTCCAGATAAATCGCATGCAGATTCAGCCGGTTAGGGCCAGGGATCATGGAGATCGCCAGTTCTAAGTCAGCACGAAGCTGCTGAGCGTTGCGCGCTTTGCCGGGATAATTACCGGTCGCCTGAATACCGCCGGTCAGGTTGCCCTCAGGGTTTTCGAAGCCAGCGACATCATCCCCCTGCCAGCAATGGATAGAAACGGGCAGGGTATCAAGTTGTTTGATTGCAGCTTCGGCATCAATACCCAACAGTGCAAAGCGTTCTTTGGCAAGTGTCCATGCTTGATCGATAGATGAAGTCATACTGCGAGTTCCTCATTGACGTGACAGAGCGCCTGAAAACGGCGCCAGTGAATAGCGAAATCCGCGTGAATACGTGGAATGTAGTGGTGTTGCTCAAAATTCGTGGCAACAATGCGACGAAATTCAGCGGTATCTTTGACGGCGTTTAACGCCATCAGCTGGCAGCCGATATTGCCAAGCGTTGAAGCTTCCACCGGGCCTGCGCTGACGCTGACCTGACAGACATCAGCACAAAGCTGATTCAGGAACTGGTTCTGACTGCCGCCGCCAACGATGTGGATATCTTCCAGCGGTTTCCCTTGTAAATCAGCAAGTTGCAAGGCGATTTTGCGATACAACATGGCAAGGCTGTCGAAAATACAACGCGCCAGTTCAGCTGGCGACTCTGGCACCGGATCACCCGCCTGACGACAGGCATCGCGAATGGCATCCACCATAGAGGGGGGATTGATAAAACGATCTTCGTTCGGGTTAATCAGATAAGTGAACGGCGTGACGTTTTTAGCCAGCGTGATTAATGACGGTAAATCCTGGATGTTCAGTTCGCGGCAAATCCGCTGGAACAGCCATAAGCCCATGATATTGCGCAACACCCGATAGCTGCCGTCGATACCGCCTTCGTTGGTGATATTGTCGTGGAGTGCCTGGGCATGGTTAAAAGCGTGCGGGCTTTCAATGCCCATCAGCGACCAGGTGCCGGAACTGAGATAGGCGCTGTGTGAACTGGTCAGCGGGGCGGCAACCACCGCGCTGGCGGTATCGTGCGTTGCGACGCTGAATACCGGTACGCTGCGTCCGCGAGGGCTTTTCCACAGTCCCGGGGAGTTACCCGGCTGTGTAGGTTTTTGCAACCAGCGGCGCGGCACACCTGCAAGTTTCAGCAAATCTTCATCCCAGTCACCGGTGGCGAGATTGAGCATCTGTGTGGTGCTGGCGTTGGTGTATTCCCAGTTCAGTTTTCCGGTGAGGCGGTAAAGGAAATAATCCGGGATCATCAGCATGTGGGCTGCTTTACTGACGATTTCAGGCTGTTGTTCGCTCAGCGCGCGCAACTGGTAAAGTGTGTTAAACGGCATGAACTGAATGCCGGTTTTCTGGTACAAATTCTCGCGGCCAAACTGCTGTTCCATCCGCGCCATCACGCCTTCCGTGCGGTTGTCACGATAAGCAACCGGCAAGCCGACCCGCTGCCCCTGTGCATCAAGCAGGACATAATCCACTCCCCAGGTATCAATCCCGATACCGTCAAGCTGAACGCCGGACGCGTCGAGGCGATTCAGCCCTTCAAGTATGTGTTTCTCCAGCGCATCAAGGTCCCAGGTATCGTGGCCATCAACGCGGATCAGGTTATTAGGAAAACGGTGGATTTCTTTCAGTGTCAGCGTCGCTGCCGGATCGGGATCCTGACGGGTAAACGTCGCCAGCATCACCCGGCCGCTGGAAGCGCCGAGGTCAATAGCGGCAAGATGGTGTGTTCTCATAGCGGCCATTCCTTATTGAATATGTGGCCAGTGTAGGGGAGGCGCCTGAGGGACACCTTCCGGTGATTGCCACCGGTTTTGGCGGGATGGCAGCATTAAAAAGGTAGATGCGAGGCAGATCACATAACGGTTCAAAGCTGACTGAAACAGGGTTTTGCCGCGCCGGAGTAAACCGGAATACGCGATTGTGATCTTTGCCGCAGATCTGCATCACGACAGGCTGAATCTTTGAAATATGACCGTTTATGGCGCTTTTGCTGCCGTGGTTTGAAGGCAAAAACGCAGGGCGCAGGGTAGGGTTGGTTCCCGAAGCACAAGGATTTTGAACCGGAGGTGATACATGACGTTACTGAGAGGTGATGATTATTTTGCGGCACCTGAGCTGACTGTGACGGTTGAGCGGCGGCTTCCGCAAGATGTATTCCCGGAGCACTACCATGATTTCCACGAAATTATGCTGGTGGAAAGCGGATCGGGTGTGCATATCTTCAATGACAACCCTTATACACTGACGGCCGGTACGGTCTGTTTCGTGCGCGCCAGCGATCATCATCTGTTTGAAAATGTGGATAACCTGCGGCTGACCAATGTGCTGTTCCGCTCGCCGAAGGCGTTCCGGTTCATTCAGGACGTCGGCCACTTCCTTCCTCAGGAACATCACTATCAGTCACAGGTCCACTGGCAGCTCAGTCCGTGCGTGCTTCAGCAGGTACTGAACTGCATCACACTGCTTGCAGCGTTGCCTGACAGTGTTGAAATGGAACACATCGCGACCCGTGAAAGTCTGTTTTTACAACTGCTGATCCTGCTTTATCAGGACTGTTTCCAGTCACAATTGCGAGATACCTCGGAAAACAGGGTCAATCAACTTTTGCAATGGCTCCAGTCGCATTACAGTGAGGACGTCAACTGGACCGAGGCTGCAGAACGTTTTTCGCTGGCGCTGAGAACATTACATCGTCAGATGAAGCATTACACCGGCATGACGCCACAGCGGTATCTCAACCGACTGAGGTTGCTGGAGGCGCGCCGTCGTTTACATCATAGCGATCAAAGTATTACCGACATCGCCTATGCCTGCGGCTTCAGTGACAGTAACCACTTCTCGACACAGTTTCGTCGGGAGTTTTCGGTGTCGCCAAAACTCATGCGTGATCAGTTGCGTTAAACGGCACCTCTCGCGGTTTCCGGTATTCTTACCTGAGAACTGCCTCGTTTATTTTGTCGTCAAACGGGTTTGAGATTGCATCTATGTCATTGAAATTGAATAAAAATGACTTCTTCCTGACCAAAATGAATTCGGTCGTGGTGGCTGAACGTCACCCGCAGGCCGACTTTCCGAGTCATGACCATGATTTTGATGAACTGGTCATTGTCTGGCGTGGTAATGGTCTGCATGTCTGGAACGACATCCCTTATCCCATCACCTGTGGTGACTTGTTTTATATTAATTCGCGGGACCGGCATAGCTATGAGTCAGTCAATGAACTGGCACTGGATAATGTGCTGTTTTGCCGTGAGCGTTTCGGGCTGGCAGCCGACTGGTCGCAATTATTACCGGGTGAAAATGTCAGCCAGGAACAACGTTACTGGCGTTTAAGTACGCTTGGCATGGCGGTTTTGCGCGATAAAGTGGATGAGCTTGCTAAAGAGTGTATGAAATCGGAGCCGCTTTCGATCCAGCTGAGTGAAGCCCTGTTGATGCAACTGGCACTGTTGTTACTGCGTTTTCGTCAGCGGCCGGACAGTGGCGCGTTACCGGATGCGCATCAGCTGGATCTATTGCTGATGGCTCTGCGGGCAAATATCTCCGCTCCCTTCCATCTTGAAACGTTTTGTCTGCAACATCAGCTCAATCCGCGTGCTTTACGTTCGCTGTTCAAGCAGTACACCGGCATGAGCGTGACCCATTATTTACGTCAGTTGAGGCTTTGCCGGGCGATGAGTTTGCTGCGCTACGGCAACATGACGATCAGTGACGTGGCCGCTGAATGCGGCTTTGATGACAGTAACTATTTTTCTGTGGTGTTCAGTCGTGCAAGTGGTGTTTCGCCGCGGGACTACCGGCAGCGTTTTACACAGCAGACCGGCAAAATCCTTTTATCCTCAACGACAGCAGAATAAGTTCTGCTGTCGTTGAGAAACGTAACGCTTACAGTGCCATACCCAGACCGACAATATTCGCCGCCAGAATAATCACCAGCGCACCGATACAAAGAACGCGTACTGGTTTTTTGCCTACCCCGAGCCATTCTTTCAGCACCAGACCGACGATGCCTCCGCACAATACGTAGAAACTCATATGCAGCATCCAGCTCATGTAATCATATTCTGCAGGGATGCTGGCATGGCCCCAGGCGTAGAAGAAGAACTGCAGATACCACATCACGCCGCCAATAATGGAAAAGACCGCATTGGTGAGCAGCAGGGATTTCGCCACCGACATATCGGCGCGCAAAGAGATGGTTTTACGTGTTGCCAGACGGATAAAGCAGAAACCGAGGTTAACGACCGCACCGCCGCCCATAATCACCACATAACTTGGCAGGGCAACGTACAACGGATCAATCCCGAGTTCGCGTGCTGCTTCGTGCATTGGCACCGCAGCGCTCATGGCGAAAGACATCCCTGCGGAGAAAATCCCGCACATTACAGCCAGAATCAGCCCTTTTCGCAGATTGAACTCTTCAGCTTTAATGCCCAATGCTTTTTCTTTCAGGAAACCCGCATAGCTGACAATTGCCACACCGATGACCGCAACAAATACGCCGAGCAGGGTAAGCTGGCCACCTGTTGTGCCAAACAGCATGCCAATTTTGCCCTGTAAAACAGGCGTCATCAGCGTCCCGATAATCAGGGTAATGCCGATGGCGATGCCTATCCCCATCGACATACCGAGGTAGCGCATGGTCAGGCCGTAGTTGATGTTACCGATGCCCCACATGGCGCCAAACAGGAAAATGGGCAGCAGGGTCGCAAAACTGAATGAACCGTAATAGACCCAGAAATCAGGCAACAGCACGTAGCTGACCGCCCACGGTAAAATGATCCAGGAAAAGAAGCCGCCAAGCGACCACATGGTTTCCCATGACCAATGTTTAACTTGTTTGAATGGCGCATAGAAGCAAGCTGCGCTGGCTGCTCCTATCAGATGCCAGATAATCCCTAACACTATCGAACTGTTCATACACTGGACCTTTTATTATGTAGAGTGATGAGATAAACAAAAGCGCTGCTGTTAACTGATCCTTCAGAAACATGAGCAGCGGGTGGCGGTAGTGTAAGAAGTGTCCGGTAGTGGAGCCTTCCGGTCAGTGCCACAGAGAAATCAGCGCTGGCACTCGCCGGAAGATGAACATGAGTCAGTTCACAAATCCAGTAAGAGAATTAATAATTACATTAAATCAACAAACTAGGACATTTTTAGAGACTTTTTAGAGACAAAGGGATTGTGGTTGCAGAAGAGGTCGATAGCGGGTGGGAAATGGACTCAAGACGTCTTTTAGGATTATTTTTATCTGTGCTTATTTCGTGGTGAAGCGGACGTGTGCAGGCATATTTAAGTAGATTTAAAAAGTTGAAAAGTAACAGGGAGTAGTAACATTCATTATAGTAAACAAGTTTCTTTACTTTCAGCCAGAACCATTAATCTGGCTGAAAGTTGAATGATTATGCAGTGAAAATGAATGACGGCTTTCTTTATGACGAACCGGTAAAACGCTGAACATTGTTCGCAAAAATTAATAACAATAAGTGTGTTGTTATTAATACTATATATAAATCATCGTCAGGCTATTTTTTCTTCCACGGCTTGCTGTATCTCCTTGGTCTCTTCCCAGGCATAAAATATTTTATTACGGCCGCTGTTTTTTGCGTTATAGAGTGAGGCATCGGCTTTACCTAAAGTCTTAATAAAGTCACCGTCCTCCAGCGCAGCCAGCCCGGCACTTACCGTGACGTGGGTGGAGACCTCAACATTAAACAAATGCGGGATATTCAGCCCGAGGACTTTATTCTGGATACGCTCTGCCATGCGAACCGCGTGTTCCTGTTTAACGTTGGACATCAGTACCAGGAACTCTTCTCCGCCATAACGGACAACCACATCCCGCGAGCGCACTGCATCGCGGATAGCGGCAGAGACACGCACCAATGCCTGATCGCCCATCGAGTGGCCATAGTTGTCGTTATAGGCTTTGAAATGGTCGATATCGAGCAGCATAACGTAGTGCCCTGAATCCTGATTGAACAGCGTTTCCAGCTTATTCTGCAAACCCCGGCGGTTGTAAAGGCCGGTCAGCGGATCGAGCATACTCAGGTCGCTGAATTTTTCCCGTTCGCTGTAGAGATTGGACACCATTCTGCGCGTAAATTCATCGCTGCGTTTGAGCATCAGATGATGCAGCCACAGGCCAATCAGCGGCAATGACACGGTAAATAAGATGCGCTCGACATGTTGGAAATCGTCTAAGAAGATGACGCAAAGAGTAGAAGGTACTGCATGCAGGCAAAAAGCCAGAAAATTATCTGATAAAGCGATGGCACTGATAAAGAATATACTGAGCAAGCTGACTAAAAGATAATTTTTATCCAGATGGCCGATTTCTTCAAAGCGTAAGGTTATTTGCCAGGCCCATAACAGCCCGACGGCGACTGAACACATATTAAGATGGGCAGAGTAATTTTTCTTACTGAAAAAAGAAAATATCAGCCCTGAAAAACAAAGCACAAAAATCAGCACCAACGGAAATGGCGTAGAGACTGCATTCTCTGGCGGGTAAGCCATAGAAAATAATGCAGTTGCACTATTTAAAAAAAAGAATAGCAACATCGCCAGCCGATGTTTGCTTTTAAGCAGCTCATCATAGGAATGAGATATCATCAAATTTACTCTATTTAGCGTGTGTTGTTCTGAATAGATAAAGTGTCTTATCGCCCTATACCGCGTAATTATTCCATGCAGGAAGGCTAATAGTTCTAATATGTAATTATTAGAACGCAATAAATGTTGTTTTTATAGTGACTGTCTTAATTGAGGCTGTACTAATGTGGTTTAACTGCCACAAAACTAACACTTTTGCGGTCAGGTGTCACCCAAACGAAGGGTGGGACTGTAAATAGGTGGTAAATGAGAAAAAATCCTATATGATATTAGTTCTCATTACCATTATTTGGAGCAAGGTTATGATACCAGCAATGGCCATTGCATGTGGCATTTGGGCGGTTGTGTGGATGTTTGGCAAACGTCTTACCAGCGGTTGGGGCGTATTGTTGCCTTGCGCACTGATGCCGCTGCTTGCCCTGACGCATATGTCGCTCGATCAGTTACGCGTGCTGATAGTCGTTGCAATGCTGATCACGCTGGGCATGCTGTTCCACCGTACGTTGCGACACTATATGTTGCTGCCATCATTTATGGCGCTGGCAGGAAGTCTGGCTGCGGTAACGTTGAATTTTAGTTTGTTGTAATAAAAGGATTTTTTTAAGATGAAAAACAGGAAACACAGTAAAGCTGCGGGTCTTTTCTATTTTTTGAAACTGAAAGAAGTATTGCAGGAAGGAAAAACTGAGGAACAGAATCACGTGGTGCGAAGAGAGGGACTTGAACCCTCACGTCCGTAAGGACACTAACACCTGAAGCTAGCGCGTCTACCAATTCCGCCACCTTCGCACAGATGATTTCTGCTTACTGCTGGATTCGATTTATATCACCGGAGTGGTGCGAAGGGAGGGACTCGAACCCTCACATCCAAAGGACACTAACACCTGAAGCTAGCGCGTCTACCAATTCCGCCACCATCGCGTACCGTGCCGTGCAATATAAATCTTGTGATTGTATTGGTGCGAAGGGAGGGACTCGAACCCTCACATCCAAAGGACACTAACACCTGAAGCTAGCGCGTCTACCAATTCCGCCACCATCGCGTTCCAATTGATTACTGTGTTGACGCATTCATCGGAATGTCATCAGCAAGTAACACAACCACGGGGGCGAATTCTAGAGATTTTCCCACAGGCGTCAATAGTTATTTCCCCCATTTCGGACGTTTGATGTAAAAAACAGCATATTCGTGGTGAATGGTTCAATGTCTCAGAACGTCGTCAGGTTAATCGATGGTTTAATCAACGATTTTTCCCATAATGAGGTTCTTACACACCGGGTCAGCAGGGCTGGAAAACAGCGCGATAAGCCAGTCCAGCAGCACGCGGATCCTCGGGGCCAGGAAGCGGCCGGGCGGATACATAATGTACAGCGGCATTGGCGGCGGGAGATGCTGATGCAGTACTTCCACCAGTTCGCCCTGTGCCAGTTCCTGCGTCATCGCCAGTTCCGAGGCCTGAATCAGCCCAAAACCCGCTTTTGCGGCGGCGACGTACGCATCGGCGCCGCTGACGGTCAGCGTGCTGGCAAGTTGTCGCTTTTCGATCTTTCCGTCTGTCACGAATTCCAGATGTGAATCTGCCCGCTGATGGGCAAAAAAATAGCCCACGGCGTGATGTGCGGTGAGATCTTCCGGTGTCAGCGGCGTACCAAATTTGGCTAAATATTCCGGCGATGCGCAGGTGATTTGTTTCAGGTCTGTCAGATGGCGCGACTGCAGATTGTCATCTTCCGAAGGCCATGCACGCACCACGCAATCCACCCCCTGATCGAGCAGATTGATGGCGTTGTCATTGGCACTGACACTCAGGGTTATCTGCGGATAGCGCTGGTAAAACGTCGGCAGCGCGGGGATCACCATCACGCGTGCCAGAGAATGCGGCATGTCGATGCGGACAATGCCAGCTGGCTGGTTTTTGTGATGCGCAAACAGGGCGTCAGATTCTTCCAGCGCTGAGATCAATTGCAGGCAGCGTTGATAATAGATTTTGCCTTCATCGGTGATTTTGACCTGCCGTGTCGTGCGCAGAAACAAGCGGACACCCAGTCGCTGTTCCAGACGTTTCAGGGTCGTACTGACCGTGGCGCGTGGCACATTAAGATCTTCCGCAGCCCGGCTGAAACTTTCCAGTTCGGCAATGCGGATGAAGATTTTCATCGCCTGAATTTGATCCATACTGTTCTCAATGATTGTTTGCGATTTATGAACAGTGTTGCACGTTTTCGCTGATTTATCTTTCCTGAAAGAACAACCAAACTTTATCCCGTTACTTCTCCTCTCTGTGTCATAAGGAAAATCCGATGAAACAACGTCAGCTGGGTAAAAAGGGTCCGATGGTGTCAGCGCTGGGGCTGGGTTGCATGGGCATGAGCGACTTCTATACCACCGGTCTGGATGATAAAGAATCGATGGCAACGCTGGAGCGTGCGCTGGAACTGGGCGTCACGATGCTGGATACCGCCGACATGTATGGCCCGCATACCAATGAAGAACTGCTGGGACGTTTCCTGAAAGGGCGTCGCAATCAGGTTTTTTTAGCCACCAAATTCGGTATTGTGCGTGATCCGTCCCATCCGCAGGTGCGGGGTACAAACGGCCATCCGGACTATGTCCGCAAATCGGTAGAAGGCAGCCTGAAGCGTCTGGGGACCGACGTTATCGACCTCTATTATCAGCACCGTCCGGATCCGACGGTGCCGGTCGAAGAAACCATCGGCGCGCTCTCCGATCTGGTGCGGGAAGGCAAGATCCGTTATATCGGGCTGAGCGAAGTGCCTGTGAGCATTCTGGAACGGGCGCATAAAGTGCATCCGGTCACCGCGCTGCAAACCGAATATTCGCTCTGGTCACGTGATGTGGAAGCCGATATTTTACCGGCGTGTGAGCGTCTGGGGATTGGTTTTGTGCCTTACAGCCCGCTGGGTCGGGGTTTTCTGACCGGACAAATCCGTTCAGTGGACGATCTGGATTTGGATGATTACCGCCGCGACAGCCCGCGTTTTCAGGGGGACAACTTCGCGAAAAATCTGCAACTGGCGGAGAAAATCAGTGAACTGGCGCAGGAGAAAGGGGTGAAATCCTCGCAACTGGCGCTGGCGTGGGTATTATCGCAAAGCGATAACATAGTGCCGATCCCTGGCACCAAACATCGTCATTATCTTGAGGAAAACATCGCCGCGCTTGATGTCTCCCTGAGTGAAGCCGAAATCGCGGCGATCGAAGCAGTGTTTCCTTTCCGCGTGGCAGCGGGTGATCGCTACAACGCGGAACTGATGCGTTTCCTCAACGTCTGACTGATTAACGTTTTTTCTTTTTCAGATCGCGCGGCGGACGTCCACGTACGGCCCGGTACACTTTGAAACGGCCGTTTTGTGCCAGCACTTCGTGGCTGCCAAAGGCGTCATCAAGCAGGGCGGCATAAGGCAGGAAGGCGTTCGCCACAATGCGCAGTTCGCCGCCGATGTTCAGATGGCTTACCGCACCACGGATCAACTGCTCCGCCGCTGTCAGACTGGTTTGCAGACCTTCATGGAATGGCGGGTTGGAGATGATCATATCGAAACGCCCGGCAATGTCGGAATAGACATTGCTGGCAATGACTTCGCCCGGCAGATCGTTTGCCGCCAGTGTGGCGCGGCTGGCTTCGATAGCGGCCGCACTCACATCACTCAACGTGATTTTCATCTTCGGCGAGTACATGGCCAGTACCGAGGCCAGTACCCCGGCACCACAGGCAACATCCAGCACTTTACCTTTAACCGGCTCTTCGAAACTGTTGATCAGCAACAGGCTTCCGCTGTCCAGACCTTCACGGCTGAATACGCCTGGCAGGGTTTTTATGGTCACTTCTTCGACCATGTACTGATCCCACCAGCCGTCAGCATCAAACTCAGGCTGCTTTTCCAGACGTCCATGGTACAAACCGCAACGACGTGCACTGTCGACTTTACTCAGTTCGCACAGGCCTTCCAGCGTGGTTTCCGCGCTGCGAACGCCGCTGCGGTTTTCACCGATGACAAACACATCAATGCCGACCGGTAAGTGTGACAGTAAGTTGAACAGCTGGAATTTCGCTTCCAGTTTGCTCTTTGGCCAGTAATAGACGAGCACATCACACGGCGTGATGAATTCAGCATCAGCAACTAAGCCAAACTGAACGTTATCTCCCAGCGCTTTGCTGAGCATCTGCCAGTGGTGATACATATTGGTGTGGACGCGAACTTCTTCGGCGTCAATTTCAGCTGGCAGGCTGTCTTGTAAGTCACCGGCGAACAGGACGCGGCGGCCTTCAAATTCTTCGCTATGGCGCAGTATGACTTCACTGGCCGGAGTTAATGCAGACATCAGGGTGAGGCTCCTCAGGAATGAACGCGGGATTATATACTCTTCGTCTCTGATTGAGTAATCGAGCTTTATTGGCGCATGTTCGATGTGTTTGCTAGCATAGCCGGGCTTTTCGCACTTCAACCGGCAGGGATCAGGCATGGCATCCAGACGAGATACATTATTACAACAGCTGGGCATTACCCAGTGGACGCTGCGCCGGCCTGCTGTATTACAAGGCGAAGTGGCAGTCAGTCTGCCCGCGGGAACTAAATTGCTTATCGTCGCCGCCGTTCCGCCAGCAGAAGATGATCCGCTGGTCAGCGATGTTTTGCGCAGCCTGACGCTAAAAGAATCAGAAGTTTACCGCCTGACGCCTGAACAGGTCACTATGTTACCTGAAGATACCCGCTGCAATATCTGGCGACTGGGGGTAAGCGAACCGCTGACTCTCACTGGCCCGCAGCTCTCCACTCCGGCCCTGGCCGAACTCTATCAAGACGCCGGCGCCAAACGCGCGCTCTGGCAGCAGATCTGTGAAAATGAACAACATTTCTATCCTGACGCCCGCTGATCTTCCCCGCGCATTCGCCATCGAACAAGCCAGTCATGCCTTTCCGTGGACTGAAAATACGCTTGCCAGCAATCAGGGCGAACGCTATCTGAATCTCAAAATCATGCAGGGCGAAGTGATGGCTGGTTTTGCGATCACTCAAATTGTTCTCGACGAAGCCACACTGTTTAATATCGCTATCGATCCGGCTTTTCAGCGTCAGGGCTTAGGCCGTACGTTGCTGGAAGAAGTGATACAACAACTTGAACAGAAAGATGTTTTTACATTATGGCTTGAAGTTCGTGCCTCCAACGCCAAAGCGATCGCGCTCTATGAAAGCCTCGGTTTTAATGAACTTTCCATTCGCCGTAATTACTATCCCGCCGCACAAGGCCGCGAAGATGCCATCATGATGGCGCTGCCGCTGGGGTGATACCGTAACAACATCTCATTTACTGTAATTTATACTATTTACATCCAATTAGTTGTATTCCGCCAAAATTACAATTAAAAAGGTGTAATTCATTATATTTACAGTTAAAGAGTTGTAATTAGAATTATTTACAGCAAATTAAGTGTAAATTTTAATTATTACAATTAATGTGTTGTTAAATAACCCGAAAAACAGCTATTTTGTTGTAAGTAGTCTGTCAGGAGATAGCTAATGAGAACTCTCAATGAATTGCCGACCTTATTAAAACAAAGGCGCCGGCAGTTAGGGCTGAGCCAACAAGATATGCGTATGAGAACGGGTATGACTCAGCAGCAGTATCAGAAAATTGAAGCGGGTGCGGATCCCCGTCTTTCAACGTTACTGAGGATCCTGGAAGGCATGGAGCTGGAACTCATGTTGGTGCCGCGTCAGCGTGTACAAGAGATTAAAGAGCTGCTTGATTCGACAATTAGTAACGGTAACCGCCCATCTGAGCCGGAGCCAGAGAGTCTTAACAATGATTGGGATGACATCTTAAGTGATTTAAAGGAGTAAACATGGAGAAGCTGGTGGAGTCAGTCGAGGCTTTAGCACTGTATCTTGATGAGCAGTGTGTAGGGGTTTTAGCACATTATGCGGGCAGCCGAAATATCCTATCTTTTGCCCCGGAGTATCTTGAACTACCCATCAGTCAGCGTCCCGTTTTTACATTGACGCAAAAAGTGCGGGCAGAATATCTCAATAAGCCGCTTATCAGTTTTCACAAGCTTCCCCCGGTTCTTTCAAATTTGTTGTCAGAAGGCGCATTGCGAGAATGGATGGCGTTGACGTTGAAAGTCCATCATGACGATGAGTTCCCATTACTGGCCTATGCCGGTAATAACCTGCCCGGTGGGATAACCGCCGTGCCACTTAAGGGGGGCGAAATACCTGGCTGGGCGCTGACATCTCGTGGCGACAAACTGGAAGCCGTTCAAATTGATGTTTTGCATAGCACCGACAAATTTTCTCTGGCAGGTGTTCAGATGAAGTTCTCTGCATTACGACAAGATGGCCGTTTCAACGTGAGTACGGCTGTCGGGGGAGACAGTTGGATTATCAAAACTCCGTCAACGGCACATCGTGCAGTGCCTGAGAATGAATTTAGTGCGATGAAATTAGCGCAGGTAATCGGTGTCAATATCCCTGAGATTAAGCTTGTCGAGCTCCGAAATTTGGTCAATTTACCTGATATCCCTTTACCTGATGAGCCTTATGCTTACGCGATTCGTCGCTTTGACCGCACGGACGAAGGGCGCGTGCATACTGAGGATTTTGCACAGATTTTTCAGGTTTATGCGCGGAATAAATATAAGGGCTATAGCTACGACGATATTGGTCGTGCTCTTTATAGAGTCGGTGCAGGAGGAATCATCGATATTCAGCAGATGGCGCGCCGGATGTTGGCGAACATTTTAGTGGCGAATGGGGATGCCCATCTAAAAAACTGGACGGTGATCTACCCCAATCGAGTGGACGCTGTCCTTTCACCTGCCTATGACATTGTTTCTACCAAACCCTACGTTAAGAGGGAAGATGGTGTGGCTTTGAATATGGCAAAAGAAAAACGATGGAGTGTGATTAATATGCAGACCTTCAAGCGCTGGGCTGAAAGAATTGGTGTACCATGGTCTGCCGTTGAAGTGCATCTTGATGAAGCCATTGAAATTGCGCGTAAATGCTGGCCAGATTTGCTTACGGAGTTACCGATGCTTGAAGAACATAAAATAGTTCTGCAAGAACACTGGGCCGCACTTTCAACCGACTTCCGTTTCTAAAGCGCTCTCTTAGTCACACCACACAAAAAAACCATTGATTGCCCATCCCGTCTAAATCAGTGAAAATAGCCGGCTATAACTTTTATTACCGCTTTGCCTGACGTCACCTTCTGACGTGATGTGAATCCTATGCAGGGCGGACCAACCGCAGAAACGTGAAAAACATGTCTCCAAGTGAATACGCCCTTGAAGTGGCTAAGCGCCGCACATTTGCCATCATCTCTCACCCCGATGCCGGTAAAACGACCATTACCGAAAAGGTTCTGTTATTCGGACAGGCCATTCAAACAGCCGGCACTGTAAAAGGCCGTGGCTCCAGCCATCACGCCAAATCCGACTGGATGGAAATGGAAAAACAACGTGGTATTTCCATCACCACGTCCGTGATGCAGTTCCCGTACAAACAGTGTCTGGTTAATCTGCTCGACACCCCGGGGCACGAAGACTTCTCCGAAGATACCTACCGTACCCTGACTGCCGTTGACTGCTGTCTGATGGTTATCGACGCCGCAAAAGGTGTCGAGGATCGTACCCGTAAGCTGATGGAAGTGACCCGTCTGCGCGATACGCCGATCCTGACTTTTATGAACAAACTCGACCGCGATATCCGCGATCCGATGGAAGTAATGGACGAAGTGGAGCGCGAGCTGAAGATCGCTTGTTCTCCGATTACCTGGCCGATCGGCTGCGGTAAATTGTTCAAAGGGGTTTACCACCTTTATAAAGACGAAGTGTATCTGTATCAGACCGGTAAAGGTCACACCATCCAGGAAGTTCGCGTGGTCAAAGGCCTGAACAATCCGGAGCTGGATGTTGCCGTCGGCGAAGATCTGGCTGCGCAACTTCGTGACGAACTGGAACTGGTGCAGGGTGCATCACATGAATTCGATCACGAAGCTTTCCTGCAAGGTGAGCTGACGCCGGTATTCTTCGGTACCGCGCTCGGTAACTTTGGTGTCGACCATATGCTTGATGGTCTGGTGGACTGGGCTCCTGCGCCGATGCCACGTAAAACTGACCTGCGCGAAGTGAAAGCTGATGATGAGAAATTCACAGGTTTCGTGTTTAAAATTCAGGCCAACATGGACCCGAAACACCGTGACCGCGTGGCGTTTATGCGTGTGGTATCCGGCAAATATGAAAAAGGCATGAAGCTGCGTCAGGTGCGTACGGGTAAAGACGTCGTGATTTCCGATGCCCTGACCTTTATGGCCGGTGACCGTTCACACGTTGAAGAAGCCTATCCGGGCGACATCATCGGTCTGCACAACCACGGCACGATTCAGATTGGCGACACCTTTACTCAGGGTGAGAACATGAAGTTCACTGGCATTCCTAACTTTGCCCCTGAACTGTTCCGTCGTATCCGCCTGCGTGACCCGCTGAAACAGAAACAGTTGCTGAAAGGGCTGGTACAGCTTTCAGAAGAAGGCGCGGTACAGGTCTTCCGCCCAATCGCCAACAACGATTTGATTGTCGGAGCGGTCGGCGTGCTGCAGTTTGAAGTGGTCGTGGCGCGTCTGAAAAGCGAATACAACGTGGAAGCGATTTACGAATCGGTGAATGTCTCGACCGCCCGCTGGGTGGAGTGTAGCGACGTGAAGAAATTCGAAGAATTTAAACGCAAGAACGAAACCAACCTCGCGCTGGATGGCGGCGATAACTTAGCATATATCGCACCCACTATGGTGAACCTGAATCTGGCTTCAGAACGTTATCCTGAAGTGAAATTCCGTAAAACACGCGAACATTAATTCATTCCTGTTTCTGAAAAGGCGACTTTGATGTCGCCTTTTTTATTGTTTCTTAATTTTGCATTAATAAAACATATATTAATTTATTTTGTTAAGGCAGAGTACTTATTATATATTTGTATGCCTTTTGATGAAAAATATACCTGACTTATTAAATAATCTTAATTTTAATTATTAGTGCGATTAGTTATGTTTAGATGAGTCCATTCCTTAATAGATATGCCATTATGTGTGGTGAATAAGTTACCTCATATTTATTTAATATGTTTTGGGGGTAATTAATATTTTTTGTTTATGAAATAGTAACAAAAGTCTTAATTTCACAGGAATTACAATAGGTTTTCTCGCGAAACATATATGTATTCTATGAATATCCCGCCATGGCAATGATATATATATAAGGAATGTAGTTATGAGAATGAATAAAATCACACAGATGCTCTGTGTTGCCGGTTTGACGATGGCTTCAGCCAGCGCTTTTGCCCTTGAAGCCTGGAACGGACAGGAAGGGGGTGACACCTTTGAAGTCATCTTTGACGGCAGTGTTTACTCAAATGCCTGGTGGGTCGGTGCGACAAACTGCCCGGGCACAGCGGAACAAGATCAAGGTGCCAACCCTTGGCGTAAGGTGCGCGACGCATCTGCGACTGAAATGAGCCAATATGGCAACCCGACCGTTTGTGAGATTGCCGGTGACGGCACGCAGAATAATTATGTCGATTATGACAGCAGCCGTGATTATTTAGCCGGTGATATTGTTCTGGCAAATGGCATGACATACAAAACGTCTAAACCAACGCCGGCTCACAGTTTCGCACCAGCAGAAAATAACCCGTGGGTAGTGTATGCACCGACACCGATCTGGAGCAGCAGTGCAACCTATAATCAGGGCGATAAAGTTCAGAAAGACGGAGTTATGTATGAAGCTCTGTTTTACACCATTAATAATGATCCGTCGCTGACGGCTAATCAGAACCCGGACGGAAATAACGGCCATCCGTGGAAACCTCTAGGTCCGGTTCAAATCTACTCTCAGGATCAAATTGATAACGCGCCAACGCTGAATATCGATACCTTATATCCTGCTAATTCATTAGTGAAATATAACGGCAAAAATTATCAGTCTTCTGTAATAGTTCAGAAAGTTAAACCTGACGATGTTTCACCGTGGGCTGTGTATATGGACTGGAGCGGCACGAAAGAGCGCGTGGGTACGCCGAAAAATCCGTGGCCTGCTCAGTTCTATGCGCCTTATGTCGATTTCACCTTAAATATGCAGCCTGACCTTGTCGGTCTGGCGAAAAACCAGAACGTTAACCACTTCACCATGGCCTTTATGGTCGCTAAAGATGCTAACACCTGTGTACCGACGTGGGGCACCGCTTACAGTGTTACCAACTACGCGCAATACAGCAAAATCAAAGCATTACGTGAAGCAGGCGGCGATATCATGGTGTCGATCGGCGGCGCGAACAATGCGCCTCTGGCCGCAGCCTGTAATAACGTGAATGATCTGCAACAGCATTATTATGACATTGTCGAAAACCTGAACCTGCAGGTGCTTGACTTCGATATCGAAGGAAACTGGCTGGCTGATAAAGAATCTATTCAGCGCCGCAATGCCGCCGTCAAATTAGTACAGGATCGCTGGGCTGCCGAAGGCCGTCACATCGGTGTCTGGTATACCCTGCCTGTTCTGCCAACCGGTTTAACCCATGAAGGGATGGAAGTGTTGCAGGATGCCAAAGATCAGGGCGTCGTGCTGACCGGGATTAACGTGATGGCGATGGATTACGGCAACGTACAATGCCAGTCAGCCAACACTGAAGGTCAGAATATTCACGGTAAATGTGCCACTTCTGCCATCGATAATCTGTTCACTCAGGTGAAAGGTTTATACCCTGAGAAGAGCGCCGCACAGGTTTACGCCATGCTGGGGACAACGCCGATGATTGGCTATAACGATGTGCAGGGAGAAGTGTTCTATCTTTCCGATGCGCGTCTGGTTTATCAGCAGGCAAAAGATTATGGCCTGGGTATGATCGGTGCGTGGTCTGTGGCGCGTGATCAGCCGGGTGTTTCAGGGCAAGTTTCTGCGGAACACAGTGGTATGACGCCGGAACAGGCTCCGATGTACGCTTACAGCGAAATCTTTGCGCCAATCACCAGCGGTTCACCGGCACCGGTAGAAACCAATACGCCGCCGGTCGCTAATGCCGGTATTGCTCAGCAGGTTAATGGAACCGCTGTTATCACGCTTGACGGTTCAGCCAGCACCGATAAAGAAGGCGACACCCTGACGTATCAGTGGAAGCAAGTTTCCGGGCCAGCAGTGACGCTGCAAAACAGCGACGCGGCAAAAGCGACATTCAGCGTGGCGCAACCGGTGACCAATGCGGTGTATACCTTCTCGCTGACCGTGAGTGACGGCGAAGGCCGCACCACAGCGCAAACCAGCGTGAATGTGATTGATGCGTCTAAGCCTGTTGCACCGTCCGTTACCCTTGAATCCACGTATACCGTGACTTCAGGTGAATCGCTGACGCTGACAGCAAAAGTGACAGATCCGGATACGCAGGCTGCTGATTTACATTATCAGTGGACTAATCCGGCTGGATTGCCAGTCGCACCGGCTCAGGGGGCAGCATCCAACACTGAAGTGATCAATGCACCACAAGTGACAGTTGATACGCGCTTTACTGTTGACGTGACCGTCACTGATAACACCCGTTTAACCGATACCGCAACGACCACGATTCTGGTGAAAGCCAAAACAGCGGCAGGGGATTATGAGTATGTTTATCCGCAAAGTAGTGAGAAATACGTCGCGGGAACCCGGGTATTAGGCAGTGATGGTGGCATCTATCAATGTAAGCCTTTCCCATACTCCGGTTGGTGTAGTCAGGCGGCCTGGGCGTATGCTCCTGCGACCGGCACTAACTGGCAGGATGCGTGGGATAAACAGTAATTTCACCACCGAAGACTGATTTATAACGCAATAATTTTCCAATGGCTCCTGTAAAGGGAGCCATTTTTTTATCTGATATCCTTCCGGATCTTACGCTTTGTTATCAACATGCCGATATTTTGCGCAAATTTTGGCGTAAACCTTCGGACTTGTCTGCATTAGAGGCCATATTCGACGATCTCCCTACTAATCTGAACATTCTTGACTATATTAAATGTGTGTTCAGGACAGGGTGGCTTAAAGCACTACTTTAAAGTCACTCAATAGAGAGTTATGTCGGATGGTGATTAAAAGCCAGAATAAAACGATGTACTCTGCTACAACGGAAGTAAAAACAGCAGCAATACAATTTGTTATAAGGCGTCACCAAGAATGTGGCGTGCAGAGTCGCAACAAGGCTCATAAACCAAAAGGAAGAAATCGATGAAAAATTCTAAATTTGCCTATTCAATGATGGCCGTAGTTCTGGGTACCGCACTGATGAGCGGTAGCGCTCTGGCAGCAACGACGACTACAGATAGCGCAGGTGCAAAAATCGATAGTTCCATGAAGAAAGTTGATAACTACATGGGCGACAGCGCTATCACCGCGAAAGTGAAAAGTGCTCTGGTAGATGATAAAGCCATTAAAAGTAGCGATATTTCCGTCACGACGAATTCCGGTGTTGTTACGCTGAGTGGTTTTGTCGGTTCGCAGGCTGAAGCCGAGCAGGCTGTTGCTGCGGCAACCAAAGTTGAAGGTGTTAAATCCGTCAGCGACAAACTGCATACCAAAGACAGCAAAGATCAAAGCGTTAAAGCCTATGCCGGTGACAGCGCGACCACGGCTTCTGTAAAAGCCAAATTGCTGGCGGATGACATTGTCCCGTCACGTAACGTGAAAGTCGAAACGACCGACGGCGTGGTACAGCTCTCAGGCGCAGTGAAAGATCAGGCACAGTCTGACCGTGCTGAAAGCGTTGCGAAAACCGTTGATGGCGTGAAAAGCGTCAAAAATGATCTGAAAGTCGCACCATAACGATCACGTGCTCTGTCTGTTGTACGAAGCGCCTTCCCACGGGCAGGGCGCTTCATTTTTTGAATAACACATAATTACATTTACGTTGCCCGCTGAAGATTTGTGTTGGACGAGATTTGCCTGCGGTCGGAAAAATATTGTGTCGGAAACGCTAAGACTTTCATTTTTCGACTACCTTTATTAGGTAAGCATTTTTTGTTACCGGCATGCTGCCGGTTGATAAAGCGTCATAAGGCAAATGTTTCACAATGAGTCCGGCCCGAAGCGGGGCACAACCTTTTAAAATGGCAAAGTGAAAATAGGGTAAAGGAGAAGCTTATGTTTCGTTGGGGCATTATTTTTCTAATCATCGCGTTGATCGCGGCGGCTCTCGGTTTTGGTGGTTTGGCGGGTACAGCGGCCTGGGCTGCAAAAATCGTCTTCGTAGTCGGTATCATTCTGTTTCTTGTCAGCCTGTTTACCGGTCGTAAACGACTCTGACCGCATCATTCCAGTGATGCCAAAATGTGTTAATTAATGACATCGCCCCCTTCACTGAAGGGGGCGATTCTTTTATGTGTACAATCTGGCCGTTAACAGGACGTAACGATTTTGTCGCCCGATTTTGGCAAGAAATCTACGCAAAGCAGGAAGACGAGGTATGCTCTGAAATGAAGGCCAACTGAGTGGGGCCATTTGCGTGAGGACGATGCGTTGGGATACAGAATACCTGTCACGCTGGGGAATATAGAACCGCTGGCGTACAAACCCTATATGCCGGGGAAGATTGCCCTGGTGTGCGAAGGCGGCGGGCAGAGAGGCATTTTTACGGCAGGCGTGCTGGATGAGTTTCAGCGCGCGCGTTTCAATCCCTTTGATTTATATCTGGGCACCTCTGCGGGTGCGCAAAATCTCTCTGCTTTCGTCTGCGGGCAGCCCGGCTATGCCAGAAGGGTGATCACCCGCTACACCACCAGCCCTGACTTTTTCAACCCGCTGCGTTTTGTGCGCGGCGGACATCTTATCGATCTCGACTGGCTGGTTGAAGAAACGGCTAAAAACATGCCGCTGGCGATGGACAGTGCTGAAAAGCTTTTGATCGACGGCCGGGAATTCCTGATGTGCGCCTGTCGCAGTGATGATTATGCGGCCAATTATTTCTCGCCGACGCGGGAAAACTGGCTACCCGTGATCAAAGCCTCAAGTGCTATTCCGGGCTTTTACCGCATGGGTGTGGATCTGGATGGTGTCAGCTATCAGGACGGAGGCATCAGTGACGCGATCCCAGTTGAAGAAGCGTACCGCCGTGGCGCGGATACCATTGTGGTCATCCGTACCGTGCCTTCGGCGATGTTCTATACACCGCAATGGATGAAGCGCATGGAACAATGGCTGAGTGAAAGCAGCCTGCAACAACTGGTGCGCATGATGCAGCACCACGAAGAAAGTTATCACCGCATTCAGCAATTTATTGAGAATCCGCCGGACGATGTGCGTATTTTCGAAATCTTCCCGCCAAAACCGCTGGCCAGCCACGCGCTTGGCAGTCGTCTGCCTGCGCTTAATCAGGATTACCATCTTGGCCGTCGCTGCGGACGGTACTTCCTTTCTGCTGCGGCACACTGGCTGTTACCGCGTGAAAACGAGCGCCCTCATCCGCAAATCGAACCACGGATATTCCGCCAGCCAAAACAGGTTATCGTGCCGCAGGATGAACCGGAAAATGTGATCCCGCTGGCTGCTTCGGTCAGTACGGTTGAGCAAATCATTCTGGATCCAGCCGTGTTGACGGATATGGTCGCCGACGGCGGTATGGTGCGTCCGGCAGCATTTAAAGACAACGTGGTCAGTGCGCCGCAACCGCAACCGCAGCACGCATCCTCAGACATGCCGCCACCGGAAAGTCCGGCGTCATCAGAAAATTATCCGTCCAGTGAGGGCGAAAATCTGTGAGTTTCACCTTCGTCGATACGCATTGTCATTTCGATTTTCCGCCGTTTACCGGTGCGGAAACTGAAAGCCTGCGCCTCGCTGCAGAAGCTGGTGTAGGGCAGATTATTGTTCCGGCGGTCACGTCTGACCGTTTCAGCGGCATTCTCACACTGGCCGAAAAATTCCCGCAATTGCACGCCGCGCTGGGCTTGCATCCGCTTTATATCGCCGAACATAAAGACAGTTGTCTGGATTTACTGGATTCACTGCTCAGCCAGCGGGATCCACGCCTGGTGGCAGTCGGGGAAATCGGCCTGGATTTATACATGGAAGCGCCGAAGTTTGAGCAACAACAGCGGTTGCTGAAAGCGCAGTTCGCGCTGGCAAAGCGTGAGATGTTGCCGGTGATCCTGCACTCCCGTCGCAGCCACGATCAGCTGGCGGCGCTGCTGCGTCAGGCAAAACTGCCGGCAACCGGGGTAGTGCACGGATTTGCAGGCAGTCTTTCTCAGGCGCAGGCGTTTATCAAACTGGGTTTTGCGATAGGCGTGGGTGGCACTATCAGCTACGAACGCGCGCAGAAAACCCGTCATGTGATGGCAGAATTACCGCTTTCGTCATTGTTGCTGGAAACCGATGCGCCGGATATGCCGTTGCAGGGGTTTCAGGGGCAGCCTAATCGCCCGGAACGGGCGGCAACCGTGTTCGACATTCTGTGCAGCCTGCGCAGTGAAACGCCGGAACAGATTGCTCTTGCACTGCTCGACAATACCCGCCGCATCTTTAATCTCCCTTCCCGGTAAACCGTCGAAATTTTAATTTTGTGATTTAAATAACATTTACCCTGACGTATAGAAACCTTTCCAGAAAGGGTTTCTGGCGTATTGCGATTTCATTTCTCTTTAAAATGTTATTATTATAACATTGCTCGTAAGATCGCCGGTTGGTGATCGCGGTGTGGCCACCCGAACTCCGTTTGTCATGATTCGGGTATACACTCTTATTAAGGGTCGAATACTGAGCATAAGGGCTAAGAATTGTGACCAAGGTCTCATTTAGCCAAGCAACGTTGCAATCGGTTTTCATTTTGTGTGAAATAATGCACACAGGAACCTGATGTGACGTGTTCAAATAGTCACAACGAACTGGCGTCAGCCAGTCCAAGCGCGGTGAGAAGGATCTCAGTTGCCACGTAAGCCGTTCCACGCCGCTTACGCACGCTATCTTCAAGGAACCAAGTCCGCTCGCCAACGTGCAGAATTCTCTTGCCGACGTTAAACGCCGGAACGAATTCATGACTGTATGCTCAGTCCCGGCCGGTCGCTGGAATTGAAAATTGTTGGAGAGTTATATGACCGATTTAACCGCCGCAGCGCAACGTGCGCTGAACCTGATGGATTTAACCACCCTGAACGAAGACGACACTGATGCAAAAGTGATCGCGCTTTGTCATCAGGCGAAAAGCCCGGCAGGTAACACCGCTGCTGTCTGTATTTATCCTCGTTTTATTCCTGTTGCCCGTAAAACCCTGCGCGAGCAAGGCACGCCGGACATCCGTATTGCCACCGTCACCAACTTCCCGCACGGTAATGACGATCTTGAGATTGCGCTGGCAGAAACCCGCGCGGCAATTGCTTACGGTGCCGATGAGGTTGACGTGGTCTTCCCGTACCGCGCGCTGATCGCCGGTAACGAGCAGATTGGTTTTGAGATGGTGAAACAGTGCAAAGAAGCCTGTGCGGCTGCCAATGTGCTGCTGAAAGTGATCATCGAAACCGGTGAGCTGAAGCAGGATGCGCTGATCCGCAAAGCCTCTGAAATCGCCATCAACGCAGGCGCTGACTTCATCAAAACCTCTACCGGTAAAGTGCCAGAAAACGCCACGCTGCACAGCGCTGAGTTGATGATGAGCGTGATTGCTGAGATGGGCGTGGGCAAAGCTGTCGGTTTTAAACCGGCCGGTGGCGTGAAAACCGCTGAAGACGCTGCGCAATATCTGGCACTGGCTGATCGCCTGCTGGGCCGCGAATGGGCTGACGCACGTCACTTCCGTTTCGGCGCATCCAGTCTGCTGGCAAGCCTGCTCACCACTCTCGGTCACGCTGGCCAGAAAGCCACCAGCAGCTACTAATCACTGTTGTTATGCGAATACCGTGGCGCTGTTTTACAGCGTCCGGTATTCGCATCTACATTTAGCGTTCAGCTCAGGCAGGGGGATACCTTGTTTCTCGCACAAGAAATTATTCGTAAAAAACGTGACGGTCAGCCTTTAAGCGATGAAGAAATTCGTTTCTTTGTTAATGGTATTCGCGACAGTCAGGTTTCAGAAGGCCAGATTGCCGCGCTGGCAATGACTATCTATTTCAATGATATGACCATGAATGAGCGTGTGTCGCTGACCATGGCAATGCGTGACTCCGGTACCGTACTGGACTGGAAATCGCTCAACCTCAACGGCCCGATCGTTGATAAACATTCGACCGGCGGTGTGGGTGACGTGACGTCCCTGATGCTGGGGCCGATGGTGGCGGCATGCGGCGGTTATGTGCCGATGATTTCCGGCCGCGGCCTCGGTCATACCGGCGGTACGCTGGATAAACTTGAAGCCATCCCGGGCTTCGATATTTTCCCGGATGACAGCCGTTTTCGCCGCATCATTCAGGATGTCGGCGTGGCAATTATCGGCCAGACCAGCTCGCTGGCTCCGGCGGATAAGCGTTTCTATGCGACACGTGATATCACCGCAACTGTCGATTCTATCCCGCTGATCACTGCTTCGATTCTCGCCAAAAAACTGGCCGAAGGCCTTGATGCGTTAGTGATGGACGTCAAAGTCGGCTCCGGGGCCTTCATGCCGACTTACCAGCTATCCGAAGATCTGGCGCAGGCGATTGTCGATGTGGCCAATGGCGCAGGTTGTAAAACCACGGCGCTGCTGACCGACATGAATCAGGTGCTGGCATCCAGCGCAGGGAATGCGGTGGAAGTGCGCGAAGCCGTGCGCTTCCTGACGGGTGAATACCGGAATCCGCGTCTGCTGGAAGTGACAATGGCGCTCTGTGTTGAAATGCTGCTGTCCGGCGGGCTGGCAAAAGATGACGCCGACGCCCGCAGTCAGTTGCAGGCCGTGCTGGATAACGGCAAAGCCGCAGAAGTCTTTGGCCGCATGATTGCCGCCCAGAAAGGCCCAACCGATTTCATCGAGAATTACGATCGTTATCTGCAACAGGCCACGCTGAGCAAACCGGTTTACGCCGAAGGCAACGGGATTGTCAGCGCGATGGACACCCGTGCGCTGGGCATGGCCGTCGTTTCACTGGGTGGCGGACGTCGCCGCGCCAGCGATGCTATCGACTACAGCGTCGGTCTGACCCATATGGCGCAGCTTGGCCAGCAAGTGGATACCCGTCAGCCACTGGCGATGATCCACGCGAACAGTGAAGCGGCCTGGCAGCAGGCGGCGCAGGAAGTGCGTGCGGCCATTGTCCTGAGCGACAAAGCGCCGGAAAGCACGTCGGTGGTTTACCGCCGGATCGGTGGTAACGCTTGATTTCAGGCCAAATCGCCCCCATTTAAGATTGATCAGGTGCGCGGCAGTTCCGCGTGACCCAATGCGTAACCATTCGCAGGAGAGCAAAATGAAACGTACATTTATCATGGTGTTAGACTCATTCGGTATCGGTGCCAGTGAAGATGCCGAGCGCTTTGGCGATGCCGGTTCTGACACGCTGGGCCATATCGCAGCTGCCTGTGCGCGTGGCGATGCGGACAAAGGCCGCAAAGGCCCTCTGAATCTGCCTAACCTGACCCGTCTGGGGCTGGCGAAAGCTGCGGAAGAATCTACCGGTAAAATTCCTGACGGCATGGACGGTAATGCTGAAATTACCGGGGCGTATGCTTATGCCAGCGAACTGTCTTCCGGTAAGGACACCCCATCAGGCCACTGGGAAATCGCCGGTGTGCCGGTTCTGTTTGACTGGGGCTACTTTAGTGACACGACCAACAGCTTCCCGCAGGAACTGCTGGATAAACTGGTTGAGCGCGCTAATCTGCCGGGTTATCTCGGCAACTGCCATTCTTCCGGTACCGTGGTACTGGATGATTTGGGCGAAGAGCACATGAAAACCGGCAAGCCGATTTTCTACACCTCAGCCGACTCCGTCTTCCAGATTGCCTGTCACGAAGAAACCTTCGGGCTGGATCGCCTGTATGAACTGTGTGAAATCGCCCGTGAAGAGCTGACTGAAGGTGGCTACAATATTGGTCGCGTGATTGCCCGTCCGTTCATCGGTGACAAAGCCGGTCACTTCGAACGTACCGGTAACCGTCATGATTTAGCGGTTGAACCACCGGCTCCGACCATCCTGAAAAAGCTGGTGGATGAGAAAGACGGCCATGTGGTGTCTGTCGGTAAAATCGCTGACATCTACGCGCAGGTTGGTATCACTAAAAAAGTGAAAGCTACCGGCCTGGATGCGTTGTTTGACGCGACGATCAAAGAGATGAAAGAAGCGGGTGACAAGACCATCGTCTTCACCAACTTTGTTGATTTCGACTCCTCTTACGGCCACCGCCGTGACGTACCAGGCTACGCTGCCGCGCTGGAACTGTTTGACCGCCGTATGCCGGAATTGCTGGAACTGGTGAAAGAAGATGACATCATCATCTTCACCGCTGACCACGGTTGTGACCCGACCTGGCGCGGCACCGACCATACCCGTGAGCACATTCCGGTCTTAATCTATGGCCCGAAAGTAAAACCAGGTTCATTAGGTCACCGTGAAACCTTCGCGGACATCGGCCAGACAGTCGCTAAATACTTCGACCTGTCACCGATGGATTACGGCAAATCCATGCTCTGATACTTTTCTTACGCGGCCAGTCTCTTATACTGGCCGCGTTTTTTATAATGAATATGACACCTCGCTGATTAAGGAATAAGAAGATGGCAACTCCACACATTAATGCTGAAATGGGCGACTTCGCTGACGTCGTGCTGATGCCGGGCGATCCGCTTCGCGCCAAGCACATCGCGGAAACTTTCCTTCAGGATGTTAAGCAGGTGAACGACGTGCGTGGCATGTTGGGTTTCACCGGCACCTATAAAGGCCGCAAAATCTCCGTGATGGGCCACGGCATGGGCATTCCTTCCTGCTCAATTTATGCCAAAGAGCTGATCACTGAATTCGGCGTGAAAAAAATCATCCGCGTGGGTTCTTGTGGTGCTGTGCGTGCCGACATCAAACTGCGCGACATCGTGATCGGCATGGGTGCCTGTACCGATTCCAAAGTGAACCGCATGCGTTTTAAAGATCACGATTACGCGGCTATTGCCGATTACGACATGGTGCGTAACGCGGCTGACGCGGCGAAAGCCAAAGGCATCAATGCCCGCGTGGGTAACATCTTCTCCGCTGACCTGTTCTACACGCCGGACCCGCAAATGTTCGACGTGATGGAAAAATACGGCATTCTGGGTGTGGAAATGGAAGCCGCTGGTATCTACGGCGTGGCTGCAGAATTCGGTGCGAAAGCACTGACCATCTGTACCGTTTCCGACCATATCCGTACGCATGAGCAAACCACTGCCGCTGAACGTCAGACAACCTTCAACGACATGATCGAAATCGCGCTGGAATCCGTTCTGCTGGGCGACAAAGAATAAATTCTGCAAATATTGCAGTCACTAAAACGGGCGCCGGATGGCGCCCGTTTTGCTATGCGTTTTTTCGTATTTTTTTGCGTATTCATATTTATATCTTCAGGATATATCGACTTATTTTCATTTTTTATCTATGCTATTAGCTATGCATTTTCCTATTCATCACTGAGCCGCTCATGTCTGAACTTGTAGATTTACTGCGTCAGGGCAGTCTGACGGCAAAAGAGATCACGGAGCAACTGCACATCACCCAGTCAACGCTCTCAAGGCGGCTGACTAAAATTCCTGAGATCGTCAAAATCGGGCAAAGCCGCTCGACCCGTTATATTCTGCCGCGTCCGCTGGAAGGCCAATGGAGCTTCCCGCTTTACCAAATTAATGAGGCAGGAAATGCCGAAAAGGTCGGGACGCTATATTCCATCTGGCCGGGTGAAAGTTGTGCAGTGGAAGTTGTCAGCGGCCAGTCGCTGATTTACGACGGTCTGCCGTGGTTTATCACCGATATGCGGCCTCAGGGCTTTTTAGGTCGGGCGTGGGGACGTGATATTAACGCTGCCCTGCATTTTCCGGATGACATTAAAAGGTGGACCGAATCCCAGACGCTGGTGGCTCTCGCAAGAGCGGGGGATGAAACGGTCGGGAATTTTGTCATTGGAGAAATGGCCTATCAGCGATGGTTTCATAAACCTGAAGATATTCCCGTTCCCCGTGAAGACAAAATTCAGGTGTATGAACGGCTGGCACAGAGAAGTCTGGCAGGGGAGGAAGTCGGATCATCTGCGGGAGGCGAGCAGCCTAAATTCAGCTGCTATGCAGAACATGCAGGCCGGGACGCCTCTCAGGTTCTAGTTAAATTTTCGCCTCCGGCTGTCAATGAAAACGCCTCCCGCTGGGGCGATTTACTGCGCTCTGAAGCTCATGCGTTAAGCGTTTTGCAGGAGGCCGGCATTCCGGCGGCAACAGCCGAAATTTTTACCGGCAGAAAGGGCGAGGTTTTCCTTGAGGTCGAAAGATTTGACCGGACAGGTGAGCGCGGGCGTCGCGGGCTGGTTTCCCTTGAGGCCGTCTCTGCTGAGTTTGGCGGAGGAAACAGCAACTGGTTTTTGACCGCGCAGCGGTTACGCCAAAGCAAGGTCATTACAGCCGCTACAGTCGACAAAATTGAGCAGATTTATGCCTTCGGAAAACTGATCGCCAACAGCGATATGCACCAGGGAAATCTGTCATTTATCGATCCTGCCATTGACCCTTTAAAGCAGGCTCTTTCGATATCGCCTGTGTATGACATGCTGCCGATGGCTTTTGCACCGACCAACGCCGGTTCCATGCGTCGTGAAACCTTACCCTTAACGCCCGACCCTTTAGTGTCTAAAGAAAAGTGGTTGAATGCACAGGATTGGGCGAGTGAGTTCTGGCGGAAGGTAGAAAACGATATGGCAATCAGTCCTGAATTTCGCCAACTGGCCAGCGGAATGCTGGCGCAGGTGGAAGGGTTAACATCAATTATTCAGCGGCTGGCCTGAATCACTTCGGTCTGCTGCGTTTCAGGCTGCGGTAAGCGGCTTGTGCGGCTTCTTTCGTTTGCGCTTCGGTGGCAGGTTTTGCCGGCGCGACCTCAGATTCCGGCTCGGGAATGTTCAGCACCGGCGGCGGGCCGAATTCATCCGGCTCTTCTTCCTGTTCATCATCTTCTTTCACCGGCTTGCTGGCGGTCAGCAGGAACGGAGATTGCTGCCAGCGCGAACGGCGGCCTTGCAACAGGGTGCGGGCCAGAATAATACCGACGCCCAGCGCGGCGAGCATCATCAGACGCAGCAGGTTGGTGGTGTTATCCACCTGTTTGGATTCTGTCGCCAGCACGTGCGTATCCAGCGTAATGCGTAAAAATCCGCTCGGACCGTTTTTATCTTCGATCGGCACCACAATCTGATGATTGAAGTAGCTGCCCGCACGTTTGCCATCCAGCGACAAACGGTCGCGAACCGGCACCTGTTCACCGGCATGCGCCACCAGAGAACCGTCGGACTCATAAACACTGGCGTCAAGAATGCGACTGCTATCGGTAAGCTGACTCAAAATAGTGGAAATTTGTGCGATATCAGCGCCATCATTGTCGCTGTCCATCAGTGGCGCGAGGGAAAACGCCACCTGTCTGGCGAGCGTCTGAGCAAGCTGTTCCACCTGCGTTGAACGGGCCAGTTGGTGTCCCAGACTGAAATAGGATGCGCCTTGCATCAGGATGACTAATAATGCCAGACTTATCAATACGATAGCTGCTCTGTGCAGGCGAAATTTAAGTTTGGCCTTGGCCATTCTGTTTCCTTGCGTATTTCGATGACTTTATGTTGCCAGAAGCCGCTACGATAAGGTAGCTTGATGCCAGTTTTTACCCGGCATCCTTCAAGCTGCTGCTTTCATTTATACCGGTCACTGACCCGTGTCAGTTCCCGGAGGTGCATTCAGTTGCTGCCTTGAGTCAACTGAATGATTTTGGGTAAATCGTGATATTTGTTTTTCTTAATGCCATAACGCCCTACAGGAGCCATCATGCCAAACAGTCTGACCTATTGCGATCTTCCTGCGGAGATCCACCAATGGCCGGGACTTCCCCTTTCACTGAGCGGTGACGAAGTCATGCCGCTGGATTACCGGGCGGGGCATACCGGATGGCTCCTTTATGGAAGAAAACTCGATAAGAAGAGTATTACGCTGTTCCAGCGCCGGTTAGGCCGCGCTTTGGTGATTGTGAGCGCCTGGGCAGTCGAAGGTTATCAAGTTGTGCGTCTGGCCGGTTCACTCACCGCTGATGTACAGCTTCTCGCCGAATCCTTTGAATTTGATGTTGCTCAGCTGGGGAAAGTGCCGTATCTGCGTGCACCGGGCCTGCTGGTTATGGACATGGATTCTACCGCGATTGAGATTGAATGCATCGATGAAATTGCCAAACTGGCTGGCGTCGGTGAGCAGGTGGCTGAAGTCACTGAGCGCGCCATGCGCGGCGAACTGGATTTCGCCGCGAGTCTGCGTCAGCGTGTCGCGACACTGAAAGATGCGGATGCCAGCATTCTCCAGCAGGTGCGTGAAACCCTGCCGCTGATGCCGGGCCTGACCGTCATGGTTCAGCGTCTGCAGGAAGCGGGCTGGCATGTGGCGATTGCTTCCGGTGGTTTTACGTATTATGCCGAATACCTGCGTGATCAGCTGAATCTGGTCGACGTGGCCGCGAACGAGCTGGAAATCCGTGAAGGTAAACTGACCGGCCGTGTGATCGGGCCAATCGTCGATGCGCAATATAAAGCAGATACCCTGCTGAAACTGGCGGAAAAACTGGGTATTTCCCATGAGCAAACCGTCGCTATCGGCGACGGCGCGAATGACCTGAAAATGATGGCGGTAGCGGGCATGGGCATTGCTTATCACGCCAAACCGAAAGTCTACGAACAGGCCGCAGTATGCATCCGTCATGCCGATCTTCTTGGCGTTCTCTGCATTTTAAGTGGTAGTCAGTCTTAATCAATACAAAGAGGTAAGTTGTGGCAAAAGCAGCAAAACGTGCATTTGTGTGTAATGAATGTGGCGCAGACTATCCGCGCTGGCAAGGGCAGTGTAGTGCCTGTCAGGCCTGGAACAGCATTACTGAAATCCGTTTGGCCGCTTCTCCGACTGTAGCGCGTAATGAACGTCTCACCGGTTACGCCGGTGATGCGGGCGTCAGCCGCGTACAGAAACTTTCTGATATCAGCCTTGATGAACTTCCGCGTTTCAGCACCGGTTTTAAAGAGTTTGACCGTGTATTAGGCGGCGGCGTAGTGCCGGGCAGTGCGATTCTGATTGGTGGTAACCCCGGCGCAGGTAAAAGTACGCTGCTGCTGCAAATTCTGTGTCATCTCAGCGAAAACATGAAAACCCTGTACGTCACCGGGGAAGAATCTTTGCAGCAGGTGGCGATGCGTGCACACCGTCTGGGTCTGCCGACGGCTAACATGAATATGTTGTCGGAAACCAGCATCGAGCAAATTTGCGAAATAGCGGATAAAGAACAGCCGAAACTGATGGTGATCGACTCCATTCAGGTGATGCACATGGCGGATATCCAGTCGTCGCCGGGGACGGTTGCGCAGGTGCGTGAAACGGCGGCTTACCTCACCCGTTTCGCTAAAACGCGCGGCGTGGCGATCGTCATGGTCGGCCATGTCACTAAAGACGGTTCACTGGCGGGGCCGAAAGTGCTCGAGCACTGTATCGACTGTTCCGTGCTGCTCGACGGCGATGCTGATTCGCGTTTCCGTACGCTGCGCAGCCACAAAAACCGCTTTGGTGCCGTGAACGAACTGGGCGTATTTGCCATGACCGAGCAGGGATTGCGTGAAGTCAGCAACCCGTCGGCGATTTTCCTCAGCCGTGGCGATGAAATCACCTCCGGCAGTTCCGTGATGGTGCTGTGGGAAGGGACGCGTCCGTTGCTGGTTGAGGTTCAGGCGCTGGTCGATCAGTCGATGATGGGCAATCCGCGTCGTGTGGCGGTCGGTCTTGAGCAAAATCGTCTGGCGATATTACTGGCCGTGCTGCACCGTCATGGCGGCTTGCAGATGGCGGATCAGGATGTGTTTGTTAACGTGGTCGGCGGCGTGAAAGTCACCGAAACCAGTGCTGACCTGGCGCTGCTGATGTCGCTGGTGTCCAGCCTGCGTGACCGTCCGCTGCCGCAGGATTTAGTGGTGTTCGGCGAAGTCGGGCTGGCGGGGGAAATTCGCCCGGTACCGAGCGGTCAGGAGCGGATCACCGAAGCGGCGAAGCACGGTTTTAAACGCGCCATTGTGCCGCATGCGAACGTGCCAAAAAAAGTGCCCGCCGGTATGCAGGTGTTTGGCGTCAAAAAACTGGCTGATGCGCTGGCGATCCTCGACGATTTGTAACGGTTAACCGCTGTCGCAGCTCAGTGCCTTTGTGCTATTTTTTGTTTAGTAAAAAAAACCTGAGGACAAGGCATGTCACAGTTCGACTATCTAAAAACCGCGATAAAACAACAGGGACGCACGCTGCAACAGGTGGCCGAAGCCAGCGGGATGACCAAGGGTTATCTCAGCCAGTTGTTGAATGCAAAGATAAAAAGTCCCAGCGCCCAAAAGCTCGAGGCGTTGCACCGCTTTCTGGATCTTGAGTTTCCCCGTCGCGAGAAGAATATCGGCGTGGTGTTCGGTAAGTTTTATCCGCTGCACACCGGCCATATCTATCTGATCCAGCGCGCCTGCAGTCAGGTTGATGAACTGCATATCATCATGGGCTATGACGAGCCGCGTGATCGCGAGCTGTTTGAGAACAGTTCGATGTCTCAGCAGCCTACAGTCAGCGACCGCCTGCGCTGGTTATTACAGACCTTCAAATACCAGAAAAACATCCGTATTCATGCCTTTAACGAAGAGGGGATGGAGCCGTATCCGCACGGCTGGGACGTCTGGGGCCGTGGCATTAAAGAGTTCATGAGCCAGAAAGGCATTGAACCCAATACCATTTATTCCAGCGAAGAAGCTGATGCGCCGCAGTACCGTGAACATCTGGGTATTGAAACGGTGCTGATTGACCCGAAACGCTCCTTTATGAATATCAGTGGCCGCCAGATCCGTCAGGATCCGTTCCGTTACTGGGATTATATTCCGACAGAAGTGAAGCCGTTCTTCGTGCGTACCGTGGCGATTTTAGGTGGCGAATCCAGCGGAAAATCCACGCTGGTCAACAAGTTAGCCAATATCTTCAACACTACCAGCGCCTGGGAATATGGCCGCGATTATGTTTTCTCGCATCTTGGTGGCGACGAAATGGCGCTGCAATATTCAGATTACGATAAAATCGCGCTCGGTCAGGCGCAGTACATTGATTTCGCGGTGAAATATGCCAATAAAGTGGCGTTTATTGATACCGATTTTCTGACCACGCAGGCCTTCTGCAAAAAATATGAAGGGCGTGAGCATCCGTTCGTGCAGGCGCTGATGGATGAATACCGGTTTGATCTGGTTATCTTGCTTGAAAACAATACACCGTGGGTCGCTGATGGCCTGCGTAGTCTGGGAAGTACGTCTGACCGGATGTCTTTCCAGAACCTGCTGATCGACATGCTGAAACAGAACAACGTCGATTATGTTCACGTTGAATCATCGGATTATGACCAGCGTTTTCTCGAATGTGTGGAGCTGGTGCAGAATATGCTGGCAGCAGATACCAGCCGGCTGAATGAGCCGCCTGTGAGCTGATCAACAAGCAGCAATAAGAAAGCGTGTGTTCTCCGGAATACGCGCTTTTTTATTATTCACACTATGAATGTTTTATATATTATTTATCTCTCACAGTTATTAATTAATTGATCTGATTATCTTTTCTGGTCATTTTATTAATTCAGTTTGTAACACTGTAAAATTAAATATCCTTATTATTCATTGGATTGTGTGTGTGCTTTTTTTAAGGCTTTTTATTGCGCATTTTATGCGTAAATCCCTGACATGAAATAAAAATACAGTGGCGGCCGTTGAGTTTTATTTATCCGATTATACTCATTCAATCTGCCTCTCATTCCCGCTGAGGCTTTCTAAGGTGATCCGAATGAATTTATCATTCAAGCCCTGGGGTATCGCAGTATTGTGCGGCGCAGGGGCATTTGCTCTGGCCAGTGTGATGTTTATACAAGGCTGGCTTCCGGTCAGCAGTCAGGCCGAAACCACGGCGCAGACTGCGCCTCCGCCTGCATCAGCCGCCGTTCCTCCGCCAGCAGCCCCGGTTCCTGCACCCGTTGCACCTGCGGCATTTACACAAGCTCAGCTCGACCAGTGGGTGGCTCCTGTTGCGCTTTATCCTGACAGCCTGCTTTCACAGGTACTCATGGCATCGACTTATCCCACTAACGTGATTCAGGCAGTACAATGGTCACGCGACCATCCGCAAAACCAGGGCGACGCTGCCGTCGCTCAGGTGGCGAATGAGCCGTGGGATCCGAGTGTGAAATCGCTGGTGGCTTTCCCGCAATTGCTGGCGCTGATGGGAGAAGATCCGGCATGGGTGCAGAATCTGGGTAACGCGTTTCTGGCACAACCGGACGACGTGATGAATACCGTGCAGAAATTCCGTCAGGTGGCACAAAGCAGCGGGGCACTGAAAAGCACGCCGCAGCAGACCGTGACAGTCAAACCTAAACCGGCGGCACAAAGCAGCTCAACCACTGTGGTGAAAAGTGCGCCTGCGCAGCAAACCATCGTGATTGAGCCAGCGGATCCTCAGGTTGTTTACGTACCGAGCTACAACCCGAATGTGGTGTATGGCGCATGGCCGACACCAGCCTATCCGCCGGTGTATCTGCCACCTCCTCCGGGACAGCAGTTTGTTAACGGTGTGGCGTCTGGCATCGGGTTTGGTGTCGGTGTGGCAGCGACTTATGCCATTTTCGGTAGTATTGACTGGGACGATGATGATCATCATCACGATGATTATGATCATCACGGTGGTTCGCAGAACAATTATGTCAATGTGAACGTCAACAATTACAACCGTATCTCGGGCAACAATAATGGGATCAACCCTGCTGGAAATGCGAATACCACGGGCTGGCAGCACAATCCGACCTACAACGCAGGGCTGCCAAATCACGGCGCAAACCTGAACGGTGCGACACAAAACCAGGTGCTGAGCAAGGCGGCGCAGCGTAATAACTATCGTGGTTTCGACAACAACGCGGTCGGGCGTAACAACGGCGGTGTGCAGAATCAAAATCTGGATCAGCGCCGTCAACAGGCGGCATCGGTGATGAATCAGCATCAGAATACGCTGCAGACACAGGGGCATACCCAGCAGCGAAACCTGCCGCATTCAGCACCGGCTGCCGGTATGCATAATCCGGCCAGTCGTCAGGTGCCGCAGCACCAGCCACTGTCTCAACACAATGCTAAGCGCCAGCCAGTACAGCAAATCAACCAGCATCAGCGGCAGAATCTTAATGCATCACGCAGCACGGCATTCAGCGGTAACTCCAGCCGCGGGCCGTCGTGGCAACAGCAGCAATCGCGGGGTAATCAGAGCCGCGAGCATATGCGGAACTTCCAGCAGTCACGCCCTGCCAATACAGAGCCAGCTCATTTGCACCGTCGCTAGACTGACGAGGAAAAGTCATGAAGAGATTGCGTAATTTTTTAATTTCCACAGGTCTGATGTTGCTGCCTTTAACCGGTTTCGCACAGCAGACGTTCACCACCCCGGAACTTGCCGCGCAGGCACTGGTAAAAGCCATTGAAGCGCACGATGATGCGTCTATGCAAAAGCTTCTCGGGAATAACTGGCAGGAGTATCTGCCGCCAAAAGAGGTGGATCCGGATGAGGTGGCGCGTTTTCTGCGTGACTGGCATATCAGCCATAAAATCGCAGAACACGGCGACACCGCACACCTGAATGTCGGGCCGGAAAACTGGCAGTTGCCGATCCCGATGAAACACACGGCGCAGGGCTGGTCATTTGATATGGCCGCCGGTGCCGCCGAAATCGAAACCCGTGCTATTGGCCGCAATGAGCTTTCCGCCATTCAGGCGGTTTCCGCTTACGCCGATGCGCAGCACGAATATCAGCAGATTGCCGGGCAATATGCTCAGCGCTTTATCAGCACGGAAGGCCAGCATGACGGCCTGTACTGGCCGGTGAAACAGGGCGAAGCGCCCAGCCCGTTAGGTCCGGCCTTTGGCAATGATCAGCCGGGATCGGATTATCACGGCTACTTTTACCGCATCCTCACCGCGCAGGGCGCAAACGCCAGCGGCGGAGCGTACAGTTACATCGAAAATGGCAAGATGACCAAAGGTTTTGCGCTGATCGCCTGGCCAGCGGTTTACGGCCATACCGGCGTAACCAGTTTTATGATCAATCAGCAGGGCGAGGTATATCAGCAGGATTTAGGCGAGCATACCGACGCTGCGGCAAAAGCGATCACGGCGTTTGACCCCGATGCCAAATGGCAAAAAGTGGACGATGGCGAATAGGGGACATACGTGAATGAAAAAGCCCCGCCATGAAAGTGACGGGGCTTTTCTTTTAAAGCGGCATTGTGCTTAGAAGGCGACGACGACTTTACCTTGCATATGGCCGTCGAGCACTTTGGCGTGGGCGGCTTCGATGCTTTCCACTGTCAGGCCAGAAAGGGTTTCACTCAGTGTGGTTTGTACTTTGCCTTCATCAACCAGCGCCGCGACCTGCTTAAGAATTTCGCCCTGTTCGGCAATATCCGGCGTGGTAAACATGCTGCGGGTGTACATCAGTTCCCAGTGCAGTGCGGCACTTTTCAGCTTCAGTTTATTCATATCCAGCGGATGTTCATTTTCAACGATGGTACAGATGTGGCCCCTCGGTGCGATCAGATCAGAGATCGCTTCCCAGTGACCGTCGGTGTCATTCAGGCACAGAATGAAATCCACCTGTCTGATGTCGTGTTTGGCCAGTTCACCTTTCAGATCTTTATAGTTCACGGTCAGATCCGCACCGCGATCCAGACACCATTGTGCGGATTCCGGACGCGAAGCAGTGGCAATAACTTTCACTTTGCTGCGCAGTGACGCGAACGGGATCGCCAGTGATCCCACGCCACCGGCCCCGCCGATGATCAGCAGGGTTTTATCGGCAGACGCGTCCTGGATTTTAAGGTGCTCGAACAGTGCTTCCCAGGCGGTCAGCGTGGTTAACGGCATGGCAGCGGCTTCAGCCCAGTTCAGGCTTTGCGGTTTGACGGACACAATACGTGAGTCGATCAGTTGTTCTGTCGCGTTGCTGCCGGAGCGGGTGATATCCCCGGCGTACCAGACTTCATCACCGGCTTTGAAGTTTTTCACTGCGCTGCCGACGGATTTGACGATGCCGCTGGCATCCCAGCCCAGCACTTTTGGCGCGTCCAGACCGCTTTTTTGCACGCCTTTATGCACTTTGGTATCGACCGGATTGATCGACACCGCTTTCACTTCCACCAGCAGGTCGTAATCCTTTGCGACGGGTTGTGGCAATTCAACGGCGATAAAGTGGGCCGGATCTTTCGGGTTTACGGCAATAGCTTTGATTGTCATGTTCTCTCTCTCCGTTAGGTATACAGACAGTCTAGTCCTCCGGCGGGAAGCTGATAAGATGGACAATAACTAACAAAGTGTTCGTCTGAGGTGAACAATCATGTTTAAGCAGTTGCAGGATATGGCACTGTTTGCGCTGGTGGCGGAGTGTGGCAGCTTCACACAGGCCGCAAGCCGCGCAGGATTGCCCAAATCGAGTGTCAGTCATCGCATCAGCCAGCTGGAGAAGTCCGTCGGCCTGCGATTGCTGAACCGCACGACGCGACAGCTTAATCTGACGTTCGCCGGTGAACGCTACCTGATCCACTGTCAGGAGATGATGCAGGCCAGCGAACGGGCAGAACTGGCCATCCGCCGTTTACGCGATAACCCGAGCGGACGGCTGCGGATCACCAGTCCGGCGGGGCTCGGCGCGACGTTGCTGGCGCGCATGAACGTTGAGTTTCAGAAGCGTTATCCCGATGTGTCGCTGGAAGTCTCCGTTTCCGATGCGCTGGTCGATCTGGTGCAGGAAGGGTTTGATATCGCGCTGCGTACGGGTAAACCACAGGATTCCTCGCTGATTGGCCGCGAACTGGGGCACAGCCCGCGTTACCTGCTGGCTTCGCCGGCGTATCTGGCGCAGCATCCGTCTCTGGATTCGCCGCAGCAACTGGCGTCGCATCACTGTATCGCGCACCGGGCGTGGTCGGAATGGGTGCTACATCGCGGCGACACCTGGCACCGCTGGCTGCTGCCTGCGGCGCATACCACCGACAATTTGTTGTATGCGCGGGAATGCGCGCTGGCAGGCGCAGGTATCACGCTGTTACCGGCATTTTTATGCCATGACGAAGTGGCGAAAGGCACACTGGTGCGCGTGTTACCGGAATGGGAAGCGGAAGGGAATGATCTGTATCTGGTCTATCCGGGACGAAAACTGAATTCTCCGGCACTGGCCTGTTTTATTGAGTTTATGCTGGAAGAATATGGCTTTGCGAAGAGTTACAGCGAGGCGCTGGCAGGCTAGATTTCAGTGAATTGGAGGCATAAAAAAGGCCCGTTTTCGGGCCTTATATTCAGGCGAAAGACGATTACTTGATCATCTTTTTGTACTTGATGCGCTTCGGTTCTAACGCTTCAGCACCTAAAGTACGTTTTTTGTATTCTTCGTATTCGGTGAAGTTACCTTCGAAGAATTCGACTTTACCTTCATCCTGATAATCGAGGATGTGCGTCGCGATACGGTCGAGGAACCAGCGGTCATGGGAAATGACCATCGCGCAGCCAGGGAACTCCAGCAAGGCGTTTTCCAGCGCGCGCAGGGTTTCGATGTCGAGGTCATTGGTCGGTTCATCGAGCAGCAACATGTTACCGCCAACCTGCAGCAGTTTTGCCAGATGCAGACGACCACGTTCACCACCGGACAACTCGCCAACGCGTTTGCCCTGATCAACACCTTTGAAGTTGAAGCGGCCCACATAGGCGCGGCTTGGCATTTCAGTGGTGCCGATGCGCATGATGTCCTGACCACCGGACACTTCTTCCCATACGGTTTTGCTGTTATCCATGGAATCACGGAACTGATCCACAGAGGCCAGTTTCACGGTGTCACCCAGCTCGATGGTGCCGCCGTTCGCTTCTTCCTGACCTGACATCATACGGAACAGCGTGGATTTACCGGCACCATTCGGGCCGATAATGCCGACGATTGCGCCTTTCGGCACGGAGAAGGACAGGTCGTCGATCAGAACGCGATCACCGTAAGACTTGCTCAGGTTTTTCACGTCGACAACTTTGTCGCCCAGGCGCGGACCCGGTGGAATGAACAGTTCGTTGGTTTCGTTACGTTTCTGGTATTCGGTGTTGTTCAGCTCTTCAAAGCGTGCCAGACGTGCCTTGCCTTTAGACTGACGGCCTTTCGCGCCCTGACGAACCCACTCCAGCTCTTTCTCAATAGACTTACGACGGGCCGCTTCAGAAGACGCTTCCTGCGCCAGACGAGCATCTTTTTGTTCCAGCCAGGTGGAGTAGTTACCTTCCCACGGAATACCTTCACCGCGGTCAAGTTCCAGGATCCAGCCTGCCACGTTATCGAGGAAGTAACGGTCATGGGTAATCGCCACAACGGTGCCTTCGAAGTCATGCAGGAAGCGTTCCAGCCATGCCACGGATTCGGCATCCAGGTGGTTGGTCGGTTCGTCGAGCAGCAGCATGTCCGGCTTTTCGAGCAGCAGGCGGCAAAGTGCCACACGGCGGCGTTCACCACCGGACAGGTTTGCCACTTTCGCATCCCAGTCCGGCAGACGCAGCGCATCGGCGGCACGTTCGAGCTGGCTGTTCAGGTTATGGCCATCATGTGCCTGAATGATTTCTTCCAGCTTGCCCTGTTCGGCCGCCAGTTTGTCGAAATCAGCGTCCGGTTCGGCGTACAGCGCATACACTTCATCGAGACGTTTTAACGCGCCAACGACTTCAGAAACGGCTTCTTCCACGGACTCACGCACGGTGTGTTCCATGTTCAGTTGCGGTTCCTGCGGCAGATAACCGATTTTCAGATCCGGCTGCGGACGTGCTTCACCTTCGATGTCAGTATCGATACCGGCCATGATGCGCAGCAGGGTGGATTTACCTGAACCGTTCAGACCCAGAACACCGATTTTGGCGCCAGGGAAGAAACTCAGGGAGATGTTCTTAAGAATATGACGCTTCGGCGGAACAACTTTGCCGAGGCGATGCATGGAATATACGTATTGAGCCACGTTGTTTTGAGCCTCTTTCTCTGCGGGCCGCGCGCTGTCTGCGAAGGGCAGGCGCTGCGGCAAATTAAAGCCAGCCCCGCCTGATTGCGGCATGACTGATAAGGGTTCCGACTGCGAAGTTTAGCGTGTTTCAGTCGGGTTCCCAACCATCAGGTTCACAGTAAGGCAAGAATGTTGCTGGCGGGCGGCAGGTGGCGGAGAAATCAGCCGAACGGAATGGTGAATTCATCCGTTTCGCGGTCCGGGCGCAGTGGCTGAATACGCCCGACAAACATCCCGGACGTCAGAATGTCGGTGAGTTTAACAACATGATAAATAGCCTGTTTATTCTGAGTTTTTACTTTACGCTTGATATTGCCTTTGTGTGACGCCACCGTTTTTTGCTTGATATTCAGGTGCTGAGAAATGTTTTGCGTGTTCAGCCCCGACATCCACATTTTCAGAATACTGGATTCAGTCCGGCTCAGGCTGACCGGCGTGAGATCCAGCGGTTGTTCCGTTTCTGCCGAGCGCGCCAGCAGCAGGTTATGGGCAATCAACTGATAAATAGTGGCTGTCCGGATGGATTTTGACAAAATAATGATGTTTTTACGGATCGGCACATAGTTCTGATAATTCAGGTTTTCCTTGGAAATGAAAACAAAAAAAAGCGTACCGGGATGCGCGTCGATCACCTCCCGCAGAACGTGACCTGATTGCGCATCAGACGTAAAGCAATCTTCATTCACGAAGATGATTTCAGGCGTCAGGGAATTGCACGTCGCTTGCAGTTCGTCGATGTCCTTAAGCGAAAGAATATCTTTCGGATGTTGTCCGTTTAATTGCAATAGCGAATGCAATGCCAGCTGTGTGTAATAGCACTTATCTACAATGAGCGATGACATTGTGTGTTACCTGTTTGTTGGCCTTTGTTTGACTGCGGTACAGCCAGAGAGCTCGTTTTTATAAAACTGATCGTATAGCGATGGGGCATTCCCGTAAAAGTTGCCGGACGCTGGCAAAACTAACATTGCTGTGAGAAGGGATGCCCCTGGAGAGAGTAATAAGGCGCTAAAGAATTGATGTAAATCAGCAGAATGGGCTTTGGGACGTTTTGTGAGATCTTTGAGACGAATTGAGCGGGGAAAAGACTAAAGTTTCAGAATTGTGACGTTTTTTATGTGAAAAAGCCAGGTTACACAAGGTAACCCGGCATAAGCATAAATCGTCAGACTTTCTTGCGGATGAAGCGGTTAACCAGCCATTTCTCGATTTCGACGATCACGAAGATCATCGCGCCAACCACCAGCGTGATACCCCAGAATTTCAGGGGCATCGGCACGGTGCCAAACAACTGGTTCATGACTGGCAGATAAATCAACGCCAGTTGCAGGAGCAGTAAGACACCGGAAACAATCCATAACCCTTTGTTGACGAACACTTCGCGCGTCAGCGGGAAACGGTCCATTACGCGGCAGTTAAACATATACACCCACTGCGCGGTGACCAGCGTCTGTAACAGCACGGTGCGGATCAAATCGCTGCTGTAACCACGCGGTTGCATCCAGGCTTCCAGCACAAAGGCACTGCAGGCAATCAGAATACCCACGAAGGCGATACGCCAGACAGCATGCAGGTCGAGGACGTGCTGACCCGGCGCGCGCGGACGGCGCCTCATCATGCCTTTCTCACCCGGCTCAAAGGCCAGACCGAAGGACAGCGTGGTCGACGTCGCCATGTTCATCCACAAGATCTGAACCGGCGTTAGCGGGATGACTGCCCCGGCCAGAATGGCCAGGATAATCAGTAGTCCCTGCGCGAGGTTAGTCGGCAGAATAAACAGAATGGTTTTCTTCAGGTTGTCGTAAACGCGACGACCTTCCCTGACCGCGCTGGCGATGGTCGCGAAGTTGTCATCGGTCAGCACCATGTCAGCGGCTTCTTTGGTAACTTCGGTGCCTTTGATCCCCATCGCGATACCGACGTCAGCCTGTTTCAACGCGGGCGCATCGTTGACACCGTCACCGGTCATTCCGACCACTTCACCGGCATCCTGTAACGCTTTTACCAGCCGTAATTTATGCTCGGGACTGGTACGGGCGAAAATATCATACTGGCTGGCGGCAGCGGCCAGTTCTGCATCATCCATATGCTCGAGCTGGTAACCGGTGATGGAATCACTGCTGTTGCCAATCCCTAACATTTTGCCGATGGCCATCGCGGTTTCCTGATGGTCGCCGGTGATCATCTTCACGCGGATCCCGGCCTGCTGACACTGGGCAATCGCATCAATGGCTTCCGGGCGAGGGGGATCCATCATGCCAGCGATACCGACAAAAATCAGACCCTGTTGCAGATGGCTATGGTTCAGGTCGCCACCGATTTCCGGCTCATCTTTCAATGCCGCAGCGACCATGCGCAGACCCTGACGGGCATAGCGCGCCATCTCTTCTTCCCAGTATTCCCGGCGGAAAGGCTGCACGCCGTTTTCGGTCAGTTCAAACGAGGCTAAAGAGAACAGTACGTCCGGTGCGCCGGTCACGAACAACCGGGTTTTGCCGTTGATGCGTTGCAGTGTCGACATGTATTTGTGTTTGGAATCGAACGGGATTTTATCCAGCGGCTCGACTTTGCCGGTATTCAGGTTTGATTTCGCCGCCAGCACTTTCAGTGCGCCGGAAGTCGGCCCGCCGGTAATGCCCCAGTGGCCTTTATCGTCCTGCATCAGTTGGCTGTCGTTGCATAAATCAACTGCAGTGATGAAGGTATTGAGCACCGGTGTATGAGTGACATCAATCTGTTGCCGGGTTTGTGCGTCAACAATCCGGCCTTTAGGCTGATAGCTTTCGCCTTCAACCTGATAAGCGCGGTCTGCCAGAATGACGGCTTTCACAGTCATTTCATTCATGGTCAGCGTGCCGGTTTTATCCGAGCAGATAACCGTCATGGAGCCGAGTGTTTCGACTGTCGGCAGCTTGCGGATAATGGCGTGATTACGCGCCATCGACTGCACGCCAAGGGAGAGAATAATCGAGATAATCGCCGGTAAACCTTCGGGAACCGAAGCCACGGCCAGGCTAATCAGCGACAACAGCAGTTCGCCCAATGGCATATCGCGCAGGATAAAGGCGAAGACAAACAGGAACGCCATCATCAGCAGAATCAGGGCGAAAATGCCTTTGCCCAGTTTGTCGATTTGCTGCAACAGCGGGGTGCGCTGCGGCGTAATCGACGACATCATCTGGTTGATGTGACCCAGTTCGGTGTCTTTACCTGTGGCATAAACCACACCGGTTGCGGTGCCGCCACTGATCATGGTGCCGGAGAACAGCAGGTTGTGGCGGTCGCCGATCATGACTTCATCGTCAATGACCTGTGCGTTTTTCACCACCACGGTGGATTCACCGGTCAGAATGGCTTCTTCGACCTGCAGGTTATGCGCGCTGACAATGCGCAAGTCCGCCGGGATTTTATCTCCCGGGCGCAACTGCACGATATCACCGGGCACCAGCTGGTCGGCATTGATGGTTTGTATCTGTCCGTCACGCATGACAACTGCCTGACTTGACAGCATATTCTGAATGCTTTTCAGTGATTTCTCAGCGCTGTTTTCCTGCAAAAAACCGATCAGCGCATTGATGACGGCCACGCCCAAAATCACCAGCGTGTCGACCCAGTGTCCCATGGCTCCGGTGACGATGGCAGCCGCGAGCAGGATATAAATCAGGACATCATTGAAGTGCGCCAGAAAACGCATCAGGGCGCTTTTGGCGGCTTTTTCCGGTAAGGCGTTCGGGCCATATTCTTTCAGACGCTCGCTGGCATCGTGCCGGGTCAGGCCATTCTCGCCAGTTCCCAGACGCTGCATGGCGTCGTTACCACTAATCTGATACCAGTTTTTGTTTTCTGTCGCGACAGAAGAAGAGGGGCTGGCATTCGTTTTTACAGATGAAGTTGAGTGAGTCATATACTTTTCCATAAGCCATGAACTGCGCTGCTATTAATATTTCAATCCTGACGGCGAAATAGTGAATATCAAAAAATCAATTTTACAATAGGGTGTGATCATAATTAATTATCTGGGAATAAATTTGATCTGAGCCAATAAATACTTTTTTTTGTATCAACGTTAATGGATAAATTTCTTTAAAAACAGATTGATAAGTACTTTAGGAATTTCGGTATTAATTACACTTCATTTAGGGTTTGTTTAGGAATTAAATATCTAAGTAAATTGAAGTAAGTAAATCTCAGTTTTGTCAGCGTGGTTATTTTGGTTGAAATGGTAAGGGTGCTATCTATTGGCGTTTTACCGGGCAATACCCGCTAATTAATTGCGGATATTGAATCCTGAGAAATTATTCCCGCCGCCACGTTCTGTGACAGAAAATAGATCTGCCGCTGTCTGGTAACTGTCCGTCGCTTGCACCACACTGTGTAAAGTTTGTGATGCTGTCCGCACATCGCTTCAATTTTAAAAATGAATCGATTAGCGTAGTGGCTGTCTACAGAATGCAAAACAGTTTCGGCACAACCCGTGAGGATAAAGGTAAGTATGGTCAAGGTGGACAAATGGCACTCTCTGGCAATGAGCGTGTTGCTGGTAACAGTATCGGGCGTGGCGAAAGCTGACTCGCTGGACTCGCAACGCCAGCACTATATGCAGATTAAACAGGCGTGGGATAACAATCAGTTGGACGTCGTCAGTCAGCTGATGCCCACGCTGGAAGATTATCCGCTTTACCCTTATCTGGAATACCGGCAACTGACGCAGGAACTGGGCGATGCCACGCCCGCGCAGGTGAATGCCTTTGTTAAAGCCAACCCGACATTGCCGCCTGCGCGTTCCCTCCCGGCCCGCTTTGTGAATGAGCTGGCGCGTCGTCAGGACTGGAACAGTTTGCTCTCTTTCAGCCCGCAGCCGCCGAAACCGGTCGCTGCACGTTGCAACTACTATTACGCCAAATGGGCGACCGGCGATCAGAAAACCGCGTTTGATGGCGCGAAAGATATCTGGCTGACCGGCACGTCACTGCCGAATACCTGCGACAAGCTGTTCTCCGTCTGGCAGGGCGCAGGCAATCAGACTGCATTGACTACGCTGCAACGCATCGGCCTGGCGATGAAAACCGGCAATACGAATCTGGTGAACTTCCTGGCGAAGCAGTTACCGCCGGATTACCAGACCATGCGCGATGCGCTGCTGGATTTACAAAATAACCCGAATACCATTGAAAGCTTTGCGCGCAGTGTCGGGCCGACTGATTTTACCCGCAATGCCACCAGCATTACGTTTGCGCGTATCGCCCGTGATGATGCGGAAAATGCCCGTTCGATGATCCCCGTTCTCGTGCGTCTGCAGAAGATGAGCGACAGCGAACGTCTGGATCTGGAAGAAGCTGTCGCCTGGCGCTATATGGGCAGCGACGCCACACCGGAACAGGCGGCATGGCGCGATAACGTTATTCTGCGCAGCCATTCCACCACGCTGGTGGAGCGTCGGATTCGTATGGCGCTGGCCGCCGGTGATCGTCAGGGACTGAGACAGTGGCTGGATCGTTTACCTTCGGATGCCCTGCAGGAAGATGAATGGCAGTACTGGCGTGCGTCAGTGATGATCGACAACGGTCAGCGCTCACAAGGTGAAGCGATGCTGCGCACATTGATGAAGGGGCGGGGATTCTATCCGATGGCCGCCGCGCAAAAGCTGAATGTTGCTTATCCGATGCAAATTTCTGTGGCTGCGAAGCCTGATGCCAGCATTGCGAAATTGCCGGAAGTCGCCCGCGTTCGTGAACTGATGTACTGGCAGATGGACAATCTTGCACGCACTGAATGGAGCTATCTGGTCAGCAGTCGTTCTGAATCTCAGCAGTCGGCACTGGCGCGTTACGCTTTCGAGCAGAAATGGCCCGATCTCAGCGTGCAGGCGACCATTACCGGCAAGCTTTGGGATTATCTTGAAGAACGTTTCCCGCTGGCGTGGCCGGATGAATTCCGCCGTGCGACCAATGACAAAGGCATCACGCAAAGCTACGCGATGGCGATTGCCCGTCAGGAAAGCGCATGGAACCCGAAAGCCCGTTCGCCGGTAGGAGCCTCTGGTCTGATGCAGGTGATGCCTGCGACAGCGCAGCATACCGTGGATATGTTTGGTTTGCAGGGCTACAGCAATCCGGCTCAGCTGCTGGATCCGCAAATGAACATCACCATCGGTACCAGCTATCTGGAATATGTCTATCAGATGTTTGGCCGCAACCGTATTTTATCCAGCGCTGCTTACAACGCCGGGCCTTCCCGTGTGAATACCTGGCTGGGCAACAGCGCGGGCAGGGTGGATTCGGTCGCGTTCATTGAGAGTATCCCTTTCTCCGAAACTCGCCGATATGTTAAAAATGTGTTGGCATATGATGCATTTTATCGCTATTTTTTACATCAACCGGCCAAGATTTTGACGGATGCCGAATGGCAGAGGCGTTACTGATCCCGTATCGTTTATGATAAGCTGCTGTACTAGTTTAATAGTATGGCAGCCCAATCATGAATCAACGACCCATCACTGACCCTGCTCTTTCCCAACAAGGCAATGAGGACTGGCAGTGCTTTCTGGCACTGCTACAGCAATCTTTTGCTGAAAATCTGCATCAGGATTTGCTGCAACTGCTTCTGACGCCCGACGAACGTGCGGCGCTGGGAACGCGGGTACGCATTATTCAGGAGCTGATGCGGGGAGAGATGAGTCAGCGCGAACTGAAAAGCCAGCTGGGTGCCGGTATCGCTACGATAACCCGCGGATCGAATGGCCTGAAAACGGCTCCGGCAGCGCTAAAGGATTGGTTGAGCGGGCAACTGCTGGCAGACAAAACGGGCGAATGAAGTGCCCGTTTCAGTCTGAAATTTTAATGGGTCTGGGCGCGGGTTTGATAAACCGGGTTATGAAAAGGCGCTAAAGCCAGCACCAGTGCCTGATGATAAACGCTGGTGCGGTTCAGTTTCCCGGCGGTAAAAATGCCGATGGCGCCGCCTTTACGCTTCACCTCTGCGATACCCGTCAGTTTTTCCATCTCATCCCCCAATTCACTGCCCTGGTTGATCCCCTGTAAAATGATTTCAGGTAACATTAAACTGGCTGAACGTGATTCGCCGCGCTGGTGCATATTCTCAATCACCATCCAGGCGAATGTCATATTGTCTTCGATACCCGCTTCCACGCCGACCCAGAAGTCTGCTTCGGGACGAACCTGACGCGCACCGATTACACGATGGCGTGCCCCGGTACGGGTTTCATTACTGCCAATAGGTTGATTTGGAACACCACTGTCGACATCAACGCCTTCAATGCGAAATGCCTCAGCGCCGAAAATGTCTTCAAAAGCCATGGCGATAGCTTTGATTTTTGCCGGGTTAGTGGTTGCAGCGACAACATGATACATAGAGTTTTAGCATCCTTTAGCAAATTTCACGCAGTATAACGGAAAACACTCATGTTACAGGTATATCTCGTCCGTCATGGCGAAACAGAATGGAACGCCGCCCGCCGTATTCAGGGGCAGTCAGACAGCCCGCTGACGGCTAAAGGTCTTTACCAGGCCCGTCAGGTTGCTGAGCGCGTGCGTAAAGAAGGGATCACTCACGTTATCACCAGTGATTTAGGACGTACCCGCCACACGGCGCAGATTATCGCTGATGCCTGCGGGTGTGAAGTGATCAATGAGCCACGTTTGCGCGAACTGCACATGGGCGTGCTGGAAGAACGTATTCTGGATGGTCTGACGGAGCAGGAAGAAATATGGCGTAAGCAGATGGTTGATGGTTCACCCAAAGGGCGCATCCCCGAAGGTGAAACGATGACTGAACTGGCCGTGCGTATGCGTGCCGCGCTCGACAGCTGTCTGGATTTACCGGCGGGAAGCAAGCCGCTGCTGGTCAGCCACGGTATTGCGCTGGGCTGTCTGATCAGTACGATCCTTGGCTTGCCTGCCTATGCGGAACGCCGTCTGCGTCTGCGTAACTGTTCGCTGTCGCGTGTTGATCACCAGCAAAGCGCCTGGCTGGCAAATGGATGGATTGTGGAAACGGCGGGCGATGTCTCACATCTTGATCTGCCCGCGTTAGACGAGTTGCAACGCTAACGCCAGAAGGCGTTAGCGGCGGATTGGGATCAGGTAATCACACTGTATTTCGGTTGGCGCAGTGCCGGGGGCATGGCCATTCGTGTAAAAGCGTTCGATATCCTGTCCCTTTCTGCGGGTCAGTTTCAATGTTGGCAGACAGGTGCTGTACAACGTCAGAATAAATTCCTGCAAACGTTCCGGCGTGCCATTGTAGTGGAACATGGCATATTCACCGTGCTGCAACACAATAGGCTGACCTTCAACGTTTTCCGGCAGGTGCTGAGCTTCCAGCGCTGTCGTGTACAATACTTCCTGCTCGTCATCTTTCTCCTGGCTTGGACGTGAATGGTGCAGGCCATAAAGAATGGGCGGCAGCGTTTTCGCTTCCCCAATATATTGACGCCAGAAGTGACGACGCATCTCGTTGCGGTACGTGGTGATTTGCTCCAGCGTACATGAATAGCTTTGCGTCATGCCGATCAGATGCTGTTCTGGTAATGAGACATACTCCGGTTGCGGCAGAATGAATGCACCCAGTCGGATAGGCGGGCAAATACCAAACGAATGCCAGTCTTCAGCACGACGATACAATGCCGGCGTTTGTGCGAATTGTTTTTTGAAAGCCCGGGTAAACGTTTGTTGGGAGTCAAAACGGTACTGAAGGGCGATATCTAATATCGGGCGACTGGTGAGACGCAAAGCGACAGCCGCTTTCGACAGGCGGCGGGCACGAATATAAGCACCAATGGCATTATTCGTGACGTCTTTAAACATGCGCTGCAGGTGCCACTTGGAATAGCCGGCCTTGGCTGCGACATTGTCGAGTGACAAGGGCTGGTCTAAATGGGTTTCTAACCAGCTAAGAAGGTCACGAATGATTCCTGCTTGATCCATAGATCGTCCTCGTTGAACTAAGATAAATGCACAGAATGATGGGCGGCATAATAGCAACTTTTTCCCGATAAGACTGCTTAAGATTTTTTTGGCTATCTGTGCTATTTACAGGTGTTACAGAGTATTTCATTCCGAAAGTGTGAATGCACGCTTTCTGATTGTGGTTTCTTTAGAAAACAACGTCATGCTGATGACGTGGAGTAACTTAATGAATAAATGTTGGATTTTTGTATTTGGGATGTTTATTTTTTGTTCTGGAGCAGCGCGTGCAGAGCAAGTGGGATCAGTGGATACCGTCTTCAAATTATTCGGTCCGGACCATAAAATTGTGGTCGAGGCCTTTGATGATCCTGATATTAAAAATGTAACTTGTTATATCAGTCGTGCAAAAACCGGCGGCATCAAGGGCGGATTAGGTCTGGCCGAAGATACATCGGATGCGGCGATTTCCTGTCAGCAGGTAGGACCTATCGAGCTCAGCGATAAGATTAAGCAGGGCAAAGACAAAGGCACTGTAGTTTTCCAGAAACGTACCTCTCTGGTGTTTAAAAAGCTGCAGGTGGTGCGTTTTTATGATGAAAAACGTAATGCGCTTATCTACCTGAGTTATTCCGATAAAGTCGTGGACGGTTCACCTAAAAATGCCCTCAGCGCGGTGCCGATCATTCCGTGGGGACATGCTGAGCCTTGAGTTTCACCAAGGGATCCAAATCAAAAGGCCAGCTTTCGCTGGCCTTTACGTTTTATCACATCGACTGCAGAGCGGTTGGCAACCTTCTGTATCAGTCTTCCAGATCACCGCAGAAACGGTAACCTTCACCATGGATAGTGGCGATGATTTCCGGCGTATCCGGAGTCGCTTCGAAATGCTTACGGATGCGACGGATAGTCACGTCAACAGTACGGTCATGAGGTTTCAGCTCACGGCCGGTCATTTTCTTCAGCAAATCGCCACGGGTTTGGATTTTGCCCGGGTTTTCACAAAAATGCAGCATGGCGCGGAATTCACTGCGCGGTAACTTATACTGTTCGCCCTGCGGGCTTATCAGCGAACGGCTGTTGATATCGAGTTCCCAGCCATTGAATTTGTAGCTTTCAACCAGACGACGTTCTTCACCGGTAGTACCCAGGTTCATCGTGCGGGACAGCAGATTGCGTGCGCGGATGGTCAGTTCGCGCGGGTTGAATGGCTTGGTGATATAGTCATCAGCGCCGATTTCCAGACCCAAAATTTTATCAACTTCGTTGTCGCGGCCGGTCAGGAACATCAAAGCAACGCTGGCTTGTTCACGCAGTTCGCGTGCCAGCAGCAGGCCATTTTTGCCTGGCAGGTTGATGTCCATGATAACCAGATTGATATCATTTTCGGACAGAATGTGGTGCATTTCAGCGCCATCATTGGCTTCATGCACCATGTAGCCTTCTGCTTCAAAAATGCTCTTTAACGTATTACGTGTCACTAACTCGTCTTCGACGATCAGAATGTGAGGGGTCTGCATGATTGCTACCTAAGATTGCCAACAAATAGAAAATAGGAGTACAGAAGTCCTTGATATCCCAATGAATTTCGATGCCTTATTGGCCATCTCACTCGTTACATGACTAAAGTACGTAAATGCGTTCTCGATGCAATTTCCATCAACGGCAACAACATCGCAAGCTCGGTCAGGGATTCCACTTTCTGCAGTTCCACGGGGTCCTAAAGCGGCGCATATCCTAACCCTATTAACAGCAATATAACAGCGAGTGTCGAAATTACCACCCAACAAAATTACGGTTTGTTGACATATATCAAGTTCAATTGTAGCACGGTAACAGAACAGTGAAAAACACTTACAAGAATGCACGTTTGAGTCACATTTCGGCCTTTATTGTACACGATTCAGCTAATCCTCAGGAAACCCAAGATAAATGCAAAATCTGTATGTATCATTATTATATATCCATATGAAAAATAATGACTAATTTTTTAAGGGAACGTGCTTAACCCTGCCAGCAGCTTTTTTACCTCCCGGTTAAGCTTTTCCGATAAAATAAAGGAATATATCAAGTCGACTGTTAAGTTCTTGTGAAGAATATAAACGATGAATAGGTCTGAAACAGGATAAAATTTCATCGCTGAAATACAGGCGGCAAATTCTTTTTCCTTCCTGCAAAGGCGTCATATGCAACTTCATATTATTTTAGTGTCACCGGCTCGCCCGGAAAATGTCGGTGCGGCAGCCCGCGCAATGAAAACCATGGGCTTTGCTTCCTTGCGTATTGTGGACAGCGAGGCACATCTCAAGCCGGAAGCCGGTTGGGTGGCACATGGTTCGCAGGACATCCTGCAAAATGCTCTGCATTTCAGCACACTGGCAGAAGCTCTGGCTGATATTGATTTTACTGTCGCGACGACGGCCCGCAGCCGGGCTAAATTTCACTATTACTGCACGCCTCAGGAGTTGCAGGTGCAGCTTGAAGAGAAAAGCCAGTGGGTGAATCACGCTGCGCTGGTATTTGGCCGTGAGGATTCCGGGCTGACCAATGAAGAGCTGGAACTGGCTGATGTGCTGACCGGCGTTCCGATGGTGGCGGATTACCCGTCGCTGAATCTGGGGCAGGCCGTGATGGTATTCTGTTATCAGTTATCGTCTCTCAATCAGGTGACCTCAGTGAAACCTGAAAATGCCGAAGCGGGACAGTTGTCGGCATTGCGTGCACGGGTCGGGCGATTACTGGAAAATGTCGGGGCAGAAGATGACCAGAAATTGTCCGACTGGCTGCATCAGCGTCTCGGTCTTTTGCAGCAGCGCGATGCGGCAATGCTGCATACTTTGCTACATGACATCGAAAAAAAACTGACCCAATGATGTGAGGGGAATCCTTACCGCTACAGTTCGATATCCGGTGCGGTGATAGCAGAGTTATCGATCGTACTGGAAATGCTTTTAAAGGCAGATAATTATCCATTTCATTCTGTCCGTGATTAACCTGCCGAAAATAGAAAAAAATTGACTTATTGTGCCTTATGCTTTAGCTAATAGAGGCAGACAGAGTACAAACCTAAAGACAGACAGAAAATAAAAATGCGAATCATCAGCCTGAACACAACAATTATTACCACCACCGATACCACAGGTAACGGGGCGGGCTGACGCGTACAGGAAAAAGAAAAAAAGCCCGCACCTAACCAGTGCGGGCTTTTTTTTTACATTTAAACGAGAGCTTCAGGAGAGAACCAGAAATGCGAGTGTTGAAATTTGGCGGGACCTCGGTAGCAAACGCAGAACGCTTCTTGCGGGTTGCGGACATTATGGAAAGCAATGCACGTCAGGGACAGGTCGCGACGGTATTATCCGCGCCTGCCAAAATCACCAACTATCTGGTTGCTATGATTGAACGAACTGTCGCAGGGCAGGACATTCAGACCATCATGAGTGATGCGGAAAACATTTTTGGTCAGCTGATAACCGGCCTGGCGGCCGCGCAACCGGGTTTTGATTTGCCGAAAGTGAAAGCGTTTGTCGATCACGAATTCGCTCAGCTTAAACAACTGATGCACGGTATTGCCCTGCTGGGACAATGCCCGGACAGTGTAAATGCCTCCATCATCTGTCGTGGTGAAAAGCTCTCTATCGCTATTATGGAAGCGGTGTTCCTGGCCAAAGGTTTTGGCGTCACCGTCATTAACCCGGTCGAAAAACTGCTCGCGCAGGGGCATTACCTTGAATCGACTGTGGACATCAACGAATCCACCCGGCGTATCGCCGCCAGCGCTATTCCAGCCGATCACATCGTGCTGATGGCCGGTTTCACTGCCGGTAACGAGCAGGGCGAACTGGTGGTGCTCGGACGTAATGGTTCCGATTATTCAGCCGCCGTGCTGGCTGCCTGTTTACGTGCCGACTGTTGTGAGATCTGGACTGACGTCGACGGTGTGTATACTTGCGATCCGCGCATCGTGCCGGACGCCCGCTTACTGAAATCCATGTCATATCAGGAAGCGATGGAGCTGTCGTACTTTGGTGCGAAAGTGCTTCATCCGCGTACCATCCTGCCGATTGCCCAGTTCCAGATCCCTTGCCTGATCAAAAACACCACCAACCCGCAGGCGCCAGGCACGCTGATTGGCAGCGAAAGCCTCGGCGATAATACGCCGGTGAAAGGCATCACTAATCTGAACAACATGGCGATGATCAACGTTTCCGGTCCGGGTATGAAAGGGATGATCGGCATGGCGGCGCGCGTGTTTGCGGTGATGTCCCGTTCAGGCATTTCGGTGGTGCTGATCACCCAGTCTTCTTCTGAATACAGCATCAGTTTCTGTGTGCCGCAAAGCGAACTGGAACGCGCCCGTAAAGCGCTGGAAGACGAGTTCTATCTGGAGCTGAAAGACGGTCTGCTTGAGCCGCTGGATGTGATGGAGAAGCTGGCGGTTATTTCTGTCGTCGGCGACGGCATGCGTACCCTGCGCGGTATCTCGGCGAAATTCTTCTCGGCACTGGCGCGCGCCAATATCAATATCGTGGCGATTGCGCAGGGGTCGTCTGAACGTTCTATCTCGGTGGTCGTCAATAACGACGATGCGACCACCGGTGTGCGCGTAAGCCACCAGATGCTGTTCAACACTGATCAGGTTATCGAAGTCTTCCTGATCGGCGTAGGCGGCGTGGGCGGGGCGTTGATTGAACAGATCCGCCGTCAACAAGCGTGGCTGAAAACCAAACATATTGATCTGCGCGTTTGCGGCATCGCCAACTCCCGCGCATTGCTGACTAACGTTCACGGCATTGCGCTGGAAACCTGGCGTGATGAACTGGGTGCCGCGAAAGAGCCGCTGAATCTGGGACGTCTGATCCGTCTGGTGAAAGAATACCACCTGCTGAATCCGGTGATTGTTGACTGTACTTCCAGTCAGGAAGTGGCTGATCAATACGCCGATTTCCTTGCCGACGGTTTCCACGTCGTAACGCCGAACAAAAAGGCCAATACTTCTTCCATGAATTACTACCATCAGTTGCGTAAAGCGGCGGATGGTTCACGCCGTAAATTCCTCTATGACACCAACGTCGGCGCGGGTTTACCGGTCATCGAAAACCTGCAAAACCTGCTGAATGCCGGTGATGAGCTGATGCGTTTCTCCGGCATCCTCTCCGGCTCGCTGTCCTTCATCTTCGGTAAGCTGGATGAAGGCATGTCGTTATCTGCTGCAACATTGCAGGCGAAAGAGATGGGCTATACCGAACCGGATCCGCGTGATGATCTGTCCGGTATGGACGTTGCCCGTAAATTGCTGATCCTGGCGCGTGAAGCCGGTTACAAACTGGAGCTGACGGATATTGACGTGGAATCCGTTCTGCCGCCGTCCTTCAATAGCGAAGGCACTGTGAATGAATTTGTGGCGCGTCTGCCGGAACTGGATGCCGAATTTGCCAGGCGTGTTGCGGATGCCACCGCCGCAGGTAAAGTATTGCGTTATGTCGGTGCTATCGAAGACGGACAATGCAAAGTAAAAATCGATGCCGTCGATGGTAATGACCCGCTTTATAAAGTAAAAAATGGGGAGAATGCGCTGGCGTTTTACAGCCGCTATTATCAGCCGTTGCCGTTGGTTCTGCGTGGCTACGGTGCCGGTAATGATGTGACGGCGGCAGGTGTGTTTGCCGATCTTTTGAGAACGCTGTCATGGAAGTTAGGAGTTTAATATGGTTAAGGTGTATGCCCCGGCTTCAATCGGGAACGTCAGCGTAGGCTTCGATGTTCTGGGCGCGGCCGTGTCTCCGGTGGATGGCACGCTGCTGGGCGACTGTGTTTCCGTTGAGGCGGCCACAGTGTTCAGTCTGAAAAACGAAGGCAAGTTTGTGTCTAAACTGCCGGATCGCATGGAAGACAATATCGTTTATCAGTGCTGGCAGCGTTTCTGTCAGGAAATCGGCAAAGAAGTGCCGGTGGCGATGACGCTGGAAAAAAACATGCCGATCGGCTCAGGTCTGGGCTCCAGCGCCTGTTCGGTGGTCGCCGGTCTGATGGCGATGAATGAGTTTTGCGGTAAGCCGCTGAATGAAAACCAGATGCTGTTGCTGATGGGCGAGCTGGAAGGGCGGATTTCCGGTAGCGTACATTTCGATAATGTGGCGCCATGCTATTTAGGCGGCATTCAGCTGATGCTGGAAGAACTCGATATCATCAGCCAGGACGTGCCAGGCTTTGATGACTGGCTGTGGGTGATGGCGTATCCGGGGATTAAAGTCTCGACGGCCGAGGCGCGTGCCATTTTACCTGCGCAGTATCGCCGTCAGGATTGCATCAGCCACGGACGTTATCTGGCGGGCTTTATTCATGCCTGCCACACTCAGCAACCTGCGCTGGCCGCAAAACTGATGAAAGATGTGATTGCTGAACCTTACCGCACCCGTCTGCTGCCGGGCTTTGCCGAAGCCCGCAGCGCCGCAGAAGAAATTGGTGCGCTGGCTTGCGGGATTTCCGGTTCCGGCCCGACGTTGTTCGCGGTGTGCAACGACAGTGCGACAGCGAAACGTATGGCTGACTGGTTGCAGACGCATTATCTGCAAAATGACGAAGGCTTTGTTCATATTTGTCGTCTTGATACCGCGGGCGCGCGGGTATTGGGATAACTCGATAATTTATTGGGATAACTAATGAAACTGTACAACCTGAAGGATCACAACGAGCAGGTCAGCTTTGCTCAGGCCGTCAAACAAGGTCTTGGAAAACAGCAGGGATTATTCTTCCCGCTGGAATTGCCTGAGTTTGAACTGACCGAAATTGATCGCTTGCTGGAACTGGATTTCGTCACCCGCAGCAGCCGAATTCTTTCTGCTTTCATCGGCGATGAAATTCCGGAAGAAGAATTATATCAGCGTGTAAAAAATGCGTTTGCCTTCCCGGCACCCGTTGCCAAAGTAGAAGACGACATTGCCTGTCTGGAACTGTTCCACGGCCCGACCCTGGCCTTTAAAGATTTCGGTGGCCGCTTCATGGCGCAGATCCTGACTCAGGTATCTGGCGATCAGCCGGTGACTATTCTGACCGCGACCTCCGGTGATACCGGTGCGGCAGTGGCACATGCGTTCCACGGTCTGAAAAATGTTCGTGTGGTGATTCTGTATCCGCGCGGCAAAATCAGCCCGTTGCAGGAAAAACTGTTCTGTACGCTTGGCGGAAATATTCATACCGTCGCTATCGACGGCGACTTTGATGCCTGTCAGGCGCTGGTGAAACAGGCGTTTGATGATGAAGAACTGAAACACGCGCTGAAACTGAACTCAGCTAACTCCATCAATATCAGCCGACTGCTGGCGCAGATTTGCTACTACTTTGAAGCGGTTGCCCAACTGCCTCAGGAAGCGCGCAATCAGCTGGTGGTTTCCGTACCAAGCGGTAACTTCGGTGATCTGACAGCCGGTCTGCTGGCGAAATCCCTCGGCCTGCCGGTGAAACGCTTTATTGCGGCGACCAACGCCAATGATACGGTGCCGCGTTTCCTGTCTAACGGCGAGTGGGAACCGAAGAAAACCGTTGCCACTCTGTCGAACGCTATGGATGTCAGCCAGCCAAACAACTGGCCGCGTGTGGAAGAGTTGTATCGTCGTAAAACCTGGCAGCTGAAAGATCTGGGCTTCGGTGCGGTCAGCGATGACACCACCGAAGACGCGATGCGCGAGCTGGCCAATATCGGTTATATCTCTGAACCTCACGCGGCAATTGCTTACCGTGTACTGCGTGACCAGCTGCAACCGGGCGAGTTCGGCCTGTTCATCGGTACTGCACATCCGGCAAAATTCAAGGAAAGCGTGGAAGCGATTCTGGATCAGGACATCGGTTTACCGAAAGAACTGGCGGATCGCGCTGACCTGCCATTGTTGTCGCATAATCTTCCGGCTGATTTCAGCGAGATGCGTGCATTCCTGATGGCGCTGCCTGAATAAAGATTGTGTTTCAGACAGGCAAAAGCCCTCTTCGTGAGGGCTTTTTTGTATCCGCAGATCAGGTCAATCAGCGCTCAGGACGGGTAAACACCAGTTCATTGCCCTGCGAACGTGATTCATCAAATTCATAACCTTCCAGATTGAAATCCTGAAGCTGTTTCGGCTTATCCAGACGCTCTTTAATAATAAAGCGGCTCATCAGGCCACGCGCTTTTTTGGCGTAGAAGCTGATGACTTTGTATTTGCCGTTCTTCTCGTCGAGGAATACCGGCTTGATGATTTCGCCATCCAGCAGTTTGGGTTTCACCGCTTTGAAGTATTCATCAGACGCCAGATTCACCAGCACTTTGCTTTTTTGTTCACTGAGCAGTTGGTTGAGTTTTTCGGTCAGCAAATCTCCCCAGAAGGCATACAGATTCGCGCCCTGGGGATTTTCCAGACGGATACCCATTTCCAGACGGTAAGGCATCATCAGATCCAGCGGACGCAGCAGGCCGTATAAACCTGACAACATCCGCAGATGTTTCTGTGCAAAATCAAAATCCTTCTCACTGAAATCTTCTGCCTGCAGACCGGTATACACATCGCCTTTAAAGGCCAGCAAGGCCTGACGGGCGTTATCCGGCGTGAAATCTGGCTGCCAGTCATTAAAACGTTCGGCGTTCAGATGGGCCAGTTTGTCGCTGATCCCCATCAGTGAAGAAATCTGCGCAGGAGACATTTTACGCGCCACGGTGATCAGCTGGCTGGATTTATCCAGCAGCTCCGGTTGGGTATAGCGCGTTGTCGCAAGCGGGCTTTCGTAATCGAGCGTTTTAGCAGGTGAAATAATGGTCAGCATAGTCTCGTCCGTTGGTCAGTGACGGTTCACATTCAGGATTTTTGTTGCCTTACTGTAGCAAAAAAGTCACTGCGATGGAGGCATGATATCGATAGGTAAAAGCGCAGGAAATCAGCGCGGAGGCATTTTTTTATCCCAGACGCCGGGCTGGAGCTGACCGCGTAATTCAGGGTAGTGATCAGGATTAAACACCGGCGTTTTCCCCATCCGTCGCTGGCGTTCATAATCTTTCACCACGCTGACCGCGATGCCCGAAAGCAGCAACAGTGCGGTGAGATTGAGTATTGCCATCAGCGCCATGACGATATCGGCCAGTTTCCACAGGACTTGTAATTCCATCAGGCATCCGCAGAACACCATGCTGATGACCATCAACCGGAAAATCAGTAATTTAACGGGCGAAGAACCGTGAAAGAAATTCAGATTGTTTTCGGCATAGGCATAGTTTCCGGCAATCGACGTGAACGCAAAAGAGAAGACCAGAATGGCCAGAACCACATGGCTCCAGCCTGCGGTTACCGGCATAATCGATTGCTGTATCAGCCGGATGCCAACCGGGGCGTCAGGTTGATCAAGGGCTCCTGACGTCAGGATGATCAGCGCGGTTGCGGTACAAATCACCATGGTATCGATGAAGACGGCAAACATCTGACTGAACCCCACCATGGCCGGGTGGCTTACGCCCGCCATCGCCGCTGCATTGGGTGAAGAGCCGACACCGGCTTCGCTGGCAAAGGCGCCGCGTTGCATGCCCTGCGTAATGGCCTGTGTCACGCCATACGCCAGTGCGCCGGAAGCGGCCTGCTGTAAGCCGAAGGCGCTTTTGAATACCAGCGCCAGCACCTGTGGCAACTTTTCAATGTGATGACCAATAACCCAGATGGCCAGCAACAAGTAGGCGAAGGCCATCAGCGGTACAAGCCATTTCGAAAGCCAGGTGATTGCGCGTATACCGCCAAAAATCAGTATCGCGACCAGCACGGATAAAATGCAGGCGGTGGACAGCGCCGGTACATGCAGAAGATGGAAAGAAGCCTGAGCAATGGAATTGGCCTGTAAGGCGCTGAAAATAAAGCCGCAGGAAATCACCATCAGCAAGGAAAACAAGATACCCATCCAGCGCATTCCAAGCCCTTTTTCCATGTAATCAGCCGGCCCGCCGCGAAATTTTTCATGGGCTACATTGCCTTTGTAAATCTGCGCCAGCGTGTTTTCTATCATTGCCGTCGCCATGTTGAAAACTGCAATAATCCACATCCAGAAAATAGCGCCAGGGCCGCCGAGCGTAATGGCGATGGCGACACCGGTGAGATTACCGGTACCAATACGCGATGCAAGGCTGAGACACAGCGTCCGCCACGGGGAAATACCTCGTGTGATGTGTTTTCGCTTATAAAGAGTGGGGGAGAAAAGGTGGCCAAAGTGACGAAACTGAATGAAACCAAGACGGAACGTAAGGTAAATGCCGGTGCCGCATAGCAGGTAAATCAGGATTGAACTCCAGAGAATAGTATCGAAAAAATCCAGCAGGTCGTTCATAAATTGTCCTTGGTTGATTTGCCCTTCATCATTTTTATTTGTTTGCTTGCGGGCAATGACCACTTTGGGTGGCTAACATACCTGTTTTATCGAACGGGTAACATGTGCATTTTGGCTAATTTTGTGTGTTTTGGAAGGTGAGAAATCCATAGATGTTCGTAGCCGAGCATGCCGTGATATGCGCCTTGCGCCTGGCTTTTTGCATGTTATCATCAGCCAAAGGCAAGGCATGAAAATGCCTATACGAAAACGTCCAAACGATGAGATATGCCAAAATGACCGATAAACTGACTTCCCTACGCCAAATGACTCAGGTTGTTGCTGACACCGGAGATATCGCGGCAATGAAGTTGTACCAGCCGCAGGATGCGACCACGAACCCGTCACTGATCCTCAGCGCTGCGCAAATTCCTGAATACCGTAAACTGATCGACGAAGCAATCGCCTGGGCACGTGACCAGAGCAGCGATCACGACCAGCAGATTACTGATGCCGCTGACAAACTGGCAGTAAACATCGGTCTGGAAATTCTGAAACTGGTTCCGGGCCGCATTTCAACAGAAGTTGATGCCCGTCTGTCTTACGACACTGACGCGAGCGTGGCCAAAGCCAAACGCCTGATCAAACTGTATAACGATGCGGGCATCACCAACGACCGTATCCTGATCAAACTGGCTTCTACCTGGCAGGGCATCCGCGCTGCAGAGAAACTGGAAAAAGAAGGCATCAACTGTAACCTGACCCTTCTGTTCTCCTTCGCTCAGGCGCGTGCTTGTGCTGAAGCGGGCGTGTTCCTGATTTCTCCGTTCGTTGGTCGTATCCTTGACTGGTACAAAGCCAATGGTGACAAAAAAGAGTTTGCACCGCATGAAGATCCGGGCGTTGTGTCCGTAACCGAAATCTACGAATACTACAAACAACACGGCTACGAAACTGTCGTGATGGGCGCAAGCTTCCGTAACATCGGTGAAATCATCGAACTGGCTGGCTGTGACCGTCTGACCATCGCCCCTGCACTGCTGAAAGAACTGGCAGAAAGCGAAGGCCCGCTGGAACGTAAACTGTCCTTCTCCGGCGAAACCAAGCCACGTCCTGCGCCACTGACTGAATCTCAGTTCTACTGGGAGCACAACCAGGATCCAATGGCGATCGATAAACTGGCTGACGGCATCCGTAAGTTTGCAATCGACCAGGGTAAACTGGAAAAAATGATTTCTGACCTGCTGTAATCAGCATTCAGTTCCAGCATAAAGCGGCTAATCAGCCGCTTTTTTTGTGCCTGCGATAAAACCACCGGCCGGTTACCGATATACTGAGTGCTGTGACTACGAAGAAAAATGCTGTGGAGAAATAGCATGGATACATTACGGATTGGTCTGGTATCAGTGTCGGACCGCGCCTCAAGCGGTGTTTATCAGGACAAAGGTATTCCGGCACTGGAAGAATGGCTGGAAAAAGCGCTTATTACGCCTTTTAAGCTGGAGAAAAAGCTGATCCCGGACGAGCAGCCTTTGATTGAACAGGCTATCAGTGAACTGGTTGATGAAAGCGGCTGCCATCTGGTGTTAACCACCGGGGGAACCGGGCCTGCGCGCCGGGATGTCACACCGGATGCCACGCTGGCTGTTGCCGATCGTGAAATGCCCGGTTTCGGCGAACAGATGCGTCAGATCAGCCTGCACTTTGTACCGACGGCAATTTTGTCACGTCAGGTTGGGGTGATCCGCAAACAGGCTTTAATCCTGAATTTACCTGGCCAGCCGAAATCTATTCAGGAAACGCTGGAAGGACTGAAAGATGCCGACGGTAAAGTGATTGTTTCCGGCATTTTTGCCAGTGTGCCCTATTGCATCCAGTTGCTCGACGGACCTTACGTTGAGACGCATGATGAGGTGGTAGCAGCTTTCCGTCCGAAAAGTGCCCGCCGCGAGATAAAAAACTGAATACAGTTCCTTTTTGAAATTTAGCGACGTTAAGCGTCAGACACCACTGGTGTGAAAAATATTTGCCGCTATAGTAAGGATTACTTTACATAAGGTGGCAAAACCTTTTTCCATTTTTTACTCTGGTGTCTGACGGTATCCTATGCAACACACACAATCGCGCCGGTTGAACCGGCAGGACTTCAAAACGCTTTCCCTGGCGGCACTGGGTGGCGCCCTCGAATTCTACGATTTCATCATTTTCGTCTTTTTCGCTGCGGTAATTGGCGATCTCTTCTTCCCGGCCAATATGCCCGACTGGCTGCGTCAGGTTCAGACTTTTGGTATTTTCGCTGCCGGTTATCTGGCGCGCCCGTTGGGCGGTATCATCATGGCGCACTTCGGTGATTTGGTTGGCCGTAAGCGCATGTTCAGCCTGAGTATTTTATTAATGGCTTTACCGACACTGGCAATGGGGCTGTTGCCAACCTACGCCTCGATTGGCATGGCAGCACCGCTGTTGCTGCTGCTGATGCGTCTGTTACAGGGCGCGGCGATCGGCGGCGAAGTGCCGGGCGCGTGGGTGTTTGTCGCTGAACATGTGCCACGTAACCGCATTGGTTTCGCCTGCGGCACCCTCACCGCCGGTTTAACGTTGGGGATTCTGCTGGGTTCTCTGGTGGCAACTTTACTGAACACCAGCTTGACGCCAGCGACCATCAGTCAGTACGGCTGGCGTATTCCGTTTTTCATCGGCGGCATTTTTGGTCTGATCGCGATGTATCTGCGCCGATGGTTACAGGAAACGCCTGTCTTTATGGAAATGAAAGCGCATAAGGCGCTGGCGGAAGAATTGCCGTTGAAATCTGTCGTGGCCAATCATAAAAAAGAAATCGTGGTATCGATGCTGATGACCTGGCTGTTATCCGCCGGTATCGTGGTGGTGATCCTGATGACGCCAACCTGGTTGCAGAAGCAATTCGGCATTCCGGCGGCAGCCGCATTACAAGCCAACTGTCTGGCTACAGTAGCGCTGATGTTTGGATGCATTATCTCGGGAAGCATTGTTGATCGCCTCGGTGCCAGCAAAACCTTTATTTTCGGCAGTCTCTTCCTCGGGATTTGCAGCTGGTCTTTCTATCACATGGTCGCGGCTGATGCCTCGGTGCTGATGGGCATGTATGCGCTGGCGGGGTTGAGCGTAGGTGTGGTCGGCGCAGTACCTTATGTGATAGTGCGGGCCTTCCCGGCGGAAGTGCGTTTTACCGGCATCTCTTTCTCATACAACATGGCCTACGCGATTTTCGGCGGCCTGACTCCGGTCTTCGTCACGCTGATTATGCGTCTGACGCCGATGGCTCCGGCTTATTATGTGCTGGCCTTGTCGGTGATTGGCTTGCTGACCGGTATTTACCTTAGCCGCGATTTGAACAGCGAAACGATCCGTACAGAGAAATTTGCCGAAGGCGCAACTTCCGGCCAGTGATTTCTTTTATGCATAAAAAAACCCTGCATCGCAGGGCTTTTTGCGTCTGGCTGAGGGGGCTTATGCCACAATCGCGTCAACCTGGGGAGCGTGGTTTTTCGGCTCACCGACCGGCAAAACGGTACGGCCATATTGCTCGTTCAGCACTTCGGCCATCGCCAGATAAATCGCGCTGGCGCCACAGAAGATCCCTTCGAAACCGGCAAAATGCAGTACCGCCGTGTTTCCGGTCATATTACCGAAGCACAACAGCGCGAACAGAATAACCAGACTGCCGAAAACGATCTGTAAACCACGGTTTGCTTTCAGGGTGCCAAAGAACATGAATAAGGTGAACACGCCCCAGATGCCGAGGTAAGCGCCAAGGAAGCTTTCGCTGCTGGCTTCAGCCATGCCCATGCGCGGCAGCATCAGGATGCCAACCAGGCTTAACCAGAATGCGCCATAAGAAGTGAATGCGGTCGTGCCGAACGTATTCCCTTTTTTAAATTCCATCATCCCGGCAAGAATCTGAATCAAACCACCATAAAAAATCCCCATACTGACAATCACTGCTGTCAGGGGAAAAAAGCCTGCATTGTGTAAATTCAATAAGATAGTGGTCATACCAAATCCCATCAACCCGAGCGGGCCTGGATTTGCCAACGTTTTGCTGTGCATAGATCCTCTGTATCGGAATTATTATTAATTGATAATCGGGGGAAGAAACGCTTGGGAAATGAGTAAAAAACCCACATATCTTTAGAAGCGCGCGGCATCATAAGGAGGGTTGCGTCAGCAAACATTGATCTGGCGTAACAGCAATTGAAGATTTTTTTTCACTTTGCCCCTTGATGCTGAGCTGCATGGCCCCATCTTATTCCCAACCGCAGTTGTTACCGTCGGGAAATCCGTTAAATGGGGCTGTTGAAATCGAAAAGATCGGCCACATATACAGTAGCAACCTGAACGAATATGAATTTAAGTGGAGACGTTTTAGATGGGTAAAATTATTGGGATCGACCTGGGCACCACCAACTCTTGTGTAGCTATCATGGATGGCACGACTGCTCGTGTACTGGAGAATGCTGAAGGCGACCGCACCACTCCTTCCATCATCGCTTATGCGGCAGATGGCGAGACTCTGGTAGGTTCTCCGGCTAAACGTCAGGCTGTGACTAACCCGCAGAACACCCTGTTCGCGATCAAGCGCCTGATTGGCCGTCGCTTCCAGGATGAAGAAGTACAACGTGATAAAGGCATCATGCCTTACCAGATCGTAAGCGCTGACAATGGCGACGCCTGGATCGACGTTAAAGGTCAGAAAATCGCACCTCCGCAGATCTCTGCAGAAGTGTTGAAGAAAATGAAGAAAACCGCTGAAGATTATCTGGGTGAACCTGTAACTGAAGCTGTTATCACCGTACCTGCTTACTTCAACGATGCCCAGCGTCAGGCAACGAAAGACGCTGGCCGTATCGCAGGTCTGGAAGTCAAACGTATCATCAACGAACCGACTGCTGCGGCACTGGCTTATGGTCTGGATCGTGAAATCGGCAACCGTACTATCGCGGTATACGACCTCGGTGGTGGTACTTTCGATATCTCTATTATCGAAATTGATGAAGTTGACGGCGAAAAAACCTTTGAAGTACTGGCGACCAACGGTGACACTCACCTTGGTGGTGAAGACTTCGACAGCCGTATGATCAACTATCTGGTTGAAGAATTTAAGAAAGAGCAAGGCATGGATCTGCGTAACGATCCACTGGCGATGCAACGTCTGAAAGAAGCCGCTGAAAAAGCGAAGATCGAATTGTCTTCTGCTCAGCAAACTGACGTGAACCTGCCGTACATCACTGCTGATGCGTCAGGTCCAAAACACATGAACATCAAAGTGACCCGTGCAAAACTGGAATCTTTGGTTGAGGACCTGGTTAACCGTTCTATCGAACCACTGAAAGTGGCGCTGAAAGACGCAGGCCTGTCAGTTTCTGACATTCAGGACGTTATCCTGGTGGGTGGTCAGACCCGTATGCCAATGGTTCAGAAGAAAGTTGCTGATTTCTTCGGTAAAGAACCACGTAAAGACGTGAACCCGGATGAAGCTGTGGCAATCGGTGCAGCAGTTCAGGGTGGTGTCCTGGCAGGTGACGTGAAAGACGTTCTGCTGCTGGATGTGACTCCGTTGTCTCTGGGTATCGAAACCATGGGCAGCGTGATGACTCCGCTTATCACTAAAAACACCACCATCCCGACCAAACACAGTCAGGTGTTCTCTACTGCGGAAGACAACCAGTCTGCAGTCACCATCCATGTGTTGCAGGGTGAACGTAAGCGTTCAAGTGATAACAAATCTCTGGGTCAATTCAACCTGGACGGTATTCAGGCAGCACCACGCGGTCAGGCTCAGATCGAAGTCACCTTCGACCTTGATGCCGATGGTATCCTGCACGTGTCTGCGAAAGACAAAAATACCGGCCGTGAGCAGAAGATCACCATCAAGGCATCTTCTGGTCTGAGCGAAGAAGAAATCCAGAAAATGGTTAACGATGCTGAAGCCAATGCTGAATCTGACCGTAAGTTTGAAGAACTGGTTCAGACCCGCAATCAGGCGGACCATCTGATCCACGGTACCCGTAAGCAACTGGAAGAAGCCGGCGACAAACTGCCAGCTGAAGACAAAACCGCAGTAGAAGAAGCCCTGAAAGCACTGGAAGTGTCTGCTAAAGGTGAAGATAAGGCTGATATCGAAGCGAAAATCCAGGCGCTGGTACAGGTTTCCGGCAAACTGATGGAAATGGCTCAGCAACAAGGTCAGGCTGAAGGCGGCGATACCAGCGCGCAGAAAGATGACGACGTTGTTGACGCTGAATTCGAAGAAGTTAAAGACAAAAAATAATCGCCCTTAAGCGGGCACAGTAAGAAGCTTTACTGATAACCAGCACGGGCGTCGAGGAAACTCTACGCCCGTGCACGCATGTTGAGGGTAGGTTAAAGCATGGCGAAGCAAGATTATTATGAGATTTTAGGCGTATCCAAAACAGCGGATGAGCGTGAAATCAAAAAGGCTTATAAGCGTCTGGCGATGAAACATCACCCTGACCGAAATCAGGGCGATAAAGAATCTGAAAGCAAATTCAAAGAAATTAAAGAAGCTTATGAAATTCTGACCGATGCGCAAAAGCGTGCGGCCTACGACCAGTATGGTCATGCAGCCTTTGAACAAGGTGGCATGGGCGGTGGTGGTGGCTACGGCGGCGGCGGTGCAGATTTCAGCGACATCTTTGGTGACGTCTTTGGCGACATCTTTGGCGGCGGTCGCCGTCAGCGTGCCAGCCGGGGCTCAGACCTGCGTTACAACATGGATCTGACTCTGGAAGAGGCCGTTCGTGGTGTCACCAAAGAAATCCGCATCCCGACACTGGATGAATGTGACGTTTGCCACGGCAGCGGCGCGAAAGCGGGTAGCTCTCCGACCACCTGTCCGACCTGTCATGGTGCAGGTCAGGTTCAGATGCGTCAGGGCTTCTTCACAGTCCAGCAGGCGTGTCCGACCTGTCAGGGTCGCGGTAAAGTGATTAAAGATCCGTGCACCAAATGTCATGGTCATGGTCGCGTAGAACGTTCAAAAACGCTGTCAGTGAAGATTCCTGCGGGTGTGGATACCGGAGACCGTATTCGTCTGGAGGGTGAAGGCGAAGCCGGTGAGCATGGTGCTCCGTCAGGTGATCTGTACGTTCAGGTTCAGGTTAAAGCGCATAAAATCTTTGAGCGCGAAGGTAATAACCTGTACTGCGAAGTGCCAATCAATTTTGCCATGGCAGCACTGGGTGGCGAAATTGAAGTGCCAACGCTTGATGGCCGCGTGAGCCTGAAAATTCCTGCTGAAACGCAAACGGGCAAAATGTTCCGTATGCGCGGGCGCGGTGTGAAATCTGTCCGTGGTGGCGTTCAGGGCGACCTGATGTGCCGGGTGGTAGTGGAAACTCCGGTCAGCCTGAACGAGAAGCAGAAGCAGTTGCTGCGTGATCTGGAAGAAAGCTTTGGTGGCGTTTCGGGTGAGAAAAACAGCCCGCGCTCTAAAAGCTTCCTGGACGGCGTGAAAAAGTTCTTTGATGATCTGACCCGCTAAGCTTTCGCTAAATCGAGCGACGGAAAGCCAGATAACATCCCCGGCAGCGGTTGACGCGCCGGGGATTTTTTATGGATTTTTATTCAACAATGTGAAAACCAATGATTCGTAAAAAGCGAAGTATAATCCAGAAATAATCGACTTTTTACGAAGTGATAGTTTGCGTACAATTCAGACATACCCTTGTGGTGAGCTTTTTCTTGCCACGTTTTTCTACAGGAGAGTCAGAATGTCAAATATCATTCGTCAGTTTTTACGGATGGAAGCCGCCGGTGGTGTGATATTAATCATCGCAGCCATTGTGGCATTAATCATGGCGAATAGTCCGTTGCAGGGGATTTATCAGGCATTTCTGGATATTCCCGTCACCCTGCGTTTTTCCGAGCTGTTGATCGACAAGCCACTTTTGCTGTGGATTAACGATGGCCTGATGGCAGTGTTTTTCCTGATGATTGGTCTGGAAGTAAAGCGTGAGATGTGCGAAGGCGCGCTGGCCAACCGCGAGCAGGCGATGTTTCCTGCTATTGCCGCGCTCGGGGGTATGGTTGTTCCGGCATTAATCTATTTACTGTTTAACGGCAGCGATGAAATAGCCCGTCAGGGTTGGGCTATTCCGGCGGCAACGGACATTGCGTTTGCGCTGGGGGTGATGGCACTGCTGGGGTCACGAGTGCCGACCGGGTTAAAAGTGTTCCTGCTGGCACTGGCCATTATTGATGACTTGGGGGCCATCGTGATCATCGCACTGTTTTATAGTCACGATGTGTCGATGATGGCACTGGGGTTATCGGCGGTGTGCATCGCTGTACTGGCTCTACTGAACTGGCGGGGGGTAACGAAGCTGACGCCGTACCTGCTGATTGGTGCTGTGTTCTGGGTGTGTGTGCTGAAATCAGGTATCCACGCGACGCTGGCGGGTGTCATTCTTGGCTTCTTAATTCCGCTGAGAACCAAAGAGAATAAAAGGTCACCTGCTCGCCGCCTGGAGCATGGGATCCACCCCTATGTTTCCTGGTTTATTTTGCCGCTGTTTGCGTTCGCCAATGCGGGTATCTCTTTGCAGGGCGTGACAGTTGCGGGTTCATTCTCGACATTACCCATGGGTATTGCTGCCGGGCTTCTTCTCGGTAAGCCGCTGGGTATCATTCTGTTCGGCGGGATCGCCTTGAAATCAGGGATTACACGGCTGTCATCCGGCATAACTTTTAGCCAAATTTCGGCAGTCTCCGTGCTGTGCGGTATCGGTTTTACGATGTCGATTTTCATTGGTTCTCTGGCCTTTGCGACGCTGGAGCCTGCGTTGCTGACGTACGCCAAAATGGGCATCCTGATGGGATCAGTCGCATCAGCGGTTCTGGGATACCTGCTCCTGAGCCGGGCCTTGCCTAAGAAACGTGCAAATTAATAATGACGCTGACTTCATACTTTCGGAAAGGGTGAAACCATGCCTCATATCAATTACAACCACTTGTATTATTTTTGGCACGTGTGTAAATCAGGTTCTGTTGTGGGAGCTGCGGAAGTGTTGCACCTTACTCCGCAAACGATCACCGGGCAGATTAAATCCCTGGAAGAAAGATTGGATGGGAAACTCTTCAAACGGCAGGGGCGTGGGCTGGTGCCTTCTGAGTTAGGGCAACTGGTTTACCGCTATGCGGATAAAATGTTCACCCTTAGTCAGGAAATGCTGGATATCGTGAATTACCGCAAAGAGGCGAGCCTGTTGTTTGATGTGGGTGTGGCGGATGCGTTATCCAAACGACTGGTCAGTCGCGTATTGGAAGCTGCCGTGCCGGACAACGCCCAAATTCATCTGCGCTGTTTTGAATCGACTCACGAAATGCTGCTCGAACAACTGAGCCAGCATAAACTGGACATGATTTTGTCTGATTGCCCGGTGGACTCCACGCAGCAGGCAGGGCTGTTCTCGGTCAAACTGGGTGAAAGTCCGATCAGCTTCTTTTGTTGTAATCCACCGGCAGGCATGAATTTCCCGGCTTGTCTGGAGCGTCGTTCATTACTCATCCCCGGCAGGCGTTCAATGCTGGGGCGCAAACTGCTGAACTGGTTTAATACGCAGGGGCTGAAGGTCAATATTCTCGGTGAGTTTGATGATGCCGCGCTGATGAAAGCGTTTGGAATGAACAACGACGCGATATTTGTCGCCCCGGCTATTTATTCATCAACTGAATTTCAGGATGAAAAAATAGAGGAAGTCGGACGGGTGGAAGGGATTATGGAAGAGTACTACGTGATATTTGCTGAAAGAATGATTCAGCATCCTTCGGTACAGCGGATTTGCCATACGGACTTTTCAGCGTTGTTTGAATAGCTTTTAGTGTTGAACTCAAATTTCAGATATAAAAAAACCGGCGTGAGCCGGTTTTTTTATCAAGCATTTCAGCGTAATGCGATTATTGCATTGCGTTGATTTGCGCAGTCAGGTTTGACTTATGACGCGCTGCTTTGTTTTTGTGGATCAGGCCTTTGCAAGACTGACGGTCCACGATTGGTTGCATTTCGTTAAATGCGTTTTGTGCAGCAGCTTTGTCGCCTGCTGCAATAGCCGCGTATACCTTCTTGATAAAGGTACGCATCATAGAACGACGGCTCGCGTTGTGCTTACGGCGTTTTTCTGACTGTACGGCGCGTTTCTTAGCTGATTTGATATTAGCCAAGGCCAACTCCCAAATATTTTTCTATTGATGAACAATTCAAAGGCCGAGGAATATGCCTTTTCGGTCTTCTTTTGTCAACGGATTTGTGCAAATAAGCGGCGTTTTAAAGAGTGAACTTTACTCGTCGCTTGTTACGTTGTGATGGCGCAGGATTTTAACAGCTTCCGGCATCGGAATACAGTCTTTCGCGAGAAAAATCGACAGGAGAGTGTACAAACTGCCCACTACGGCCATTAACGCTTTGTTTATGCGAAAAGTCACGCATTCCCTGTATGCAACGAAAGATTTTCATCGCCACGCCGCCATTTGAACCGCAATATCTGCCGTATGCAAGAGAGAATGGTGTGATCCTGCTAATCGCTGGTTAACCTTGGAGGCTGTACAAGGTATAATCCGCCGATTTCCATCGTTATGAGTCAGCATTGGATTTGAGCCAGCTATGGAGCTAATTCGCGGAATACACAATATTCGAGCACGTCATCATGGATGTGTGCTGACTATTGGCAATTTTGATGGTGTACACCGTGGTCATCAGGCCCTGATTGAACAGCTTAAGCTGGAAGGTCAACGTCTGGGGCTGCCGGTGATGGTAATGATTTTCGAGCCACAGCCTCTGGAATTGTTTGCCGGTGATAAAGCACCTGCACGCCTGACCAGTTTGCGTGACAAAGCCAAGTATCTGGCGGAGTGCGGGGTTGATTACCTTTTATGTGTGCGTTTCGAACCCCGGTTTGCAGCGCATATGGCGCAGGCCTTTATCTCACAACTGCTGGTAGAGAAGCTGGGTGTTAAATTCCTGACTGTCGGGGATGATTTCCGCTTTGGTGCCAGCCGTCTGGGGGATTTTGAGCTATTGCAGAAAGCCGGTGAAGAATACGGTTTTGAAGTGATCAGCACGCAAACGTTCCGTGAAGGCGAGAACCGCATCAGCAGCACGGCGATCCGTAATGCGTTGCGCGACGATGACTTGGCGCTGGCCGAGAATTTACTGGGCCATCCGTTCAGTATCTCGGGCCGGGTCGTACACGGCGATAAACTGGGACGCACCATTGGCTTCCCGACGGCAAACGTGCCGTTGAAGCGGGTCGTGTCTCCGGTGCGCGGCGTGTATGCGGTTGAAGTCTTAGGACTCGGGCCTGAACCTCTGCCGGGTGTGGCGAACATTGGAATACGTCCTACAGTCGGAGGCGTGCGCAAGCAGTTGGAAGTGCACCTTCTCGACACCACATTAGATTTATACGGGCGCCACATTGATGTGGTGCTCCGCGCGAAATTGCGCAACGAACAGCGTTTCTCCTCGCTTGATGCTTTAAAGCAACAAATTGCGAACGATGAAGTGACGGCCCGTGAATTCTTTGGGTTAAAGACACTGCGCTAAACATGTACTGACAGGCGTGTAACAAAGCCTGGAATCCAGCCGAAAACGGAACCGAGAATCTATGAGTGACTACAAGAACACCCTGAATTTGCCGGAAACAGGGTTCCCGATGCGTGGCGATCTGGCCAAGCGTGAACCTGACATGCTGAAAAATTGGTATGAACAGGATCTGTACGGGATTATTCGTGCTGCCAAGAAAGGCAAGAAAACCTTTATTTTGCATGACGGCCCTCCGTATGCGAACGGCAGCATTCATATTGGTCACTCAGTAAACAAAATTCTTAAAGACATGATCGTTAAGTCCAAAGGACTGGCGGGCTTTGATGCGCCGTATGTGCCGGGCTGGGACTGTCATGGTCTGCCAATCGAGCTTAAAGTCGAACAACTGATCGGCAAGCCCGGCGAGAAAGTCACGGCAGCAGAATTCCGTGAAGCTTGCCGTAAATACGCAGCAGAGCAGGTTGAAGGCCAGAAGAAAGACTTCATCCGTCTGGGTGTGTTGGGCGACTGGGATCATCCGTACCTGACCATGGACTTCAAAACTGAAGCTAACATCATTCGTGCACTGGGCAAAATCATCGGTAACGGCCATCTGCACAAAGGGGCTAAGCCGGTTCACTGGTGTACAGATTGCGGTTCATCACTGGCAGAAGCCGAAGTTGAGTATTACGACAAAGCGTCTCCTTCTATTGATGTGGCGTTCAACGCGACTGACGCTGCAGCAGTGGCTGCGAAGTTTGGCGTATCTTCCTTTAACGGCCCGATTTCTCTGGTGATCTGGACCACAACGCCGTGGACCATGCCAGCCAACCGCGCTATTTCACTGAACCCTGAGTTTTCTTATCAACTGATTCAGGCAGAAGGTCAGTGTCTGATCCTGGCAACCGATCTGGTTGAAAGCGTCATGAAACGCGCTGGTATCGCAGAATGGACTGTACTGGGCGAATGTAAAGGCGCGGACCTCGAACTGCTGCGCTTCAAACATCCATTCCTCGGTTTCGATGTTCCGGCGATCATGGGCGATCACGTGACGCTCGATGCCGGTACCGGTGCCGTGCATACCGCACCGGGTCATGGCCCGGACGACTTTGTTATCGGCCAGAAATACGGTCTGGAAGTGGCGAACCCGGTAGGGCCGAACGGCTGCTATCTGCCAGGCACTTACCCGACGCTGGACGGTAAATTCGTCTTTAAAGCCAACGATCTGATCGTTGAGCTGCTGCGTGAGAAAGGCGCATTGCTGCACGTTGAGAAAATAACGCACAGCTATCCGTGCTGCTGGCGTCATAAAACGCCAATCATCTTCCGCGCGACGCCACAATGGTTCATCAGCATGGATCAGAAAGGCCTGCGTCAGCAATCTCTGGAAGAGATCAAAGGCGTGCAGTGGATCCCGGACTGGGGCCAGGCGCGCATCGAAAACATGGTCGCTAACCGGCCTGACTGGTGTATCTCCCGTCAGCGTACCTGGGGCGTACCGATGTCTCTGTTCGTTCACAAAGACACTGAGCAACTGCATCCGCGCAGCCTTGAGCTGATGGAAGAAGTGGCGAAACGTGTTGAAGTGGATGGCATTCAGGCGTGGTGGGATCTGAATCCGGAAGACATTCTGGGTGCGGACGCTGCCGATTACGTCAAAGTGCCGGATACGCTGGACGTGTGGTTTGACTCCGGTTCAACGCATTCTTCTGTGGTGGATGTGCGTCCTGAGTTTAATGGTCATTCTCCTGATTTGTATCTGGAAGGGTCTGACCAGCATCGCGGCTGGTTCATGTCTTCCCTGATGATTTCGACTGCTATGAAAGGCAAAGCGCCTTACAAGCAAGTGCTGACGCACGGTTTCACCGTGGATGGTCAGGGCCGCAAAATGTCTAAATCCATCGGCAACACCATCGCGCCGCAAGACGTGATGAACAAGCTGGGTGGCGACATCCTGCGTCTGTGGGTGGCATCTACGGATTACACCGGCGAAATCGCCGTGTCCGACGAAATCCTTAAACGTGCTGCGGATTCTTACCGCCGTATCCGTAACACCGCGCGCTTCCTGCTGGCGAACCTTAACGGTTTCGATCCGGCGCTGCACAGCGTGGCACCGGAAGACATGGTTGTTCTGGATCGCTGGGCTGTTGGCCGTGCGAAAGCCGCACAGGACGAAATCATTGCCGCGTACGAAGCCTATGATTTCCATGGCGTCGTTCAACGCCTGATGCAGTTCTGCTCGATCGAAATGGGATCCTTCTACCTGGATATCATCAAAGATCGCCAGTACACCGCGAAAAGCGACAGCGTTGCACGTCGCAGCTGTCAGACCGCGCTGTATCACATCAGCGAAGCACTGGTTCGCTGGATGGCACCGATCATGTCGTTCACTGCCGATGAAATTTGGGCAGAACTGCCGGGAAGTCGTGAGAAATTCGTCTTTACCGAAGAATGGTATGACGGTTTGTTCGGTCTGGCGGGCAACGAATCCATGAACGATGCGTTCTGGGATGAACTGCTGAAAGTCCGTGGCGAAGTGAACAAAGTGATCGAACAGGCGCGTGCTGATAAACGTCTGGGCGGTTCTCTGGAAGCGGCGGTCACGCTGTTTGCTGATGATGCGCTGGCAACGGACCTGCGTTCTCTGGGCAACGAACTGCGCTTTGTCCTGCTGACGTCAGGCGCGAAAGTCGCAGCGCTGTCTGAAGCTGACGATGCCGCTGTGCCGAGTGAATTGCTCAAAGGCCTGAAAATCGGTCTGGCGAAAGCGGAAGGTGACAAATGTCCGCGTTGCTGGCATTACACAACTGACGTTGGTCAGAACGCGGAACACAGCGACATCTGTGGCCGTTGTGTCACTAACATCGCCGGTGACGGCGAAGAGCGTAAGTTTGCATAATGAGTAAATCGATTTGTTCCACCGGACTCCGCTGGCTCTGGCTGGCGGTCGTGGTCATCATCGTGGATCTGGGCAGTAAGTTTCTCATTATGGGAAACTTCCAGCTCGGTGAATCCATGCCGTTGATCCCGTATTTAAATCTGTTCTACGCCCAAAATCATGGCGCTGCGTTCAGCTTCCTGGCTGATAAAGGCGGCTGGCAGCGCTGGTTCTTTGCGTTAATCGCGCTGGTGATTGTCGTGGCGCTGGTCGTGCTGATGTACCGCGGCACCGCGAAGCAAAAGCTGAACAATATCGCTTTTGCGATGATTATCGGCGGGGCGCTGGGCAACTTGTTTGATCGCCTGTATCACGGCTTTGTGGTCGATTTTATCGATTTTTACGTCGGTAACTGGCATTTTGCTACGTTCAATCTGGCTGACAGCTTTATCTGTGTCGGCGCAGCCATGGTGGTGCTGGAAGGTTTTCTGGCAAAGCCATCAGAAGCTACAAAGAGTAAAGGATAAGGTCTATGTCTCAACAGGTGAAACATGACAGCGCTGTACTGGTGCATTTTACGTTGAAGCTGGAAGATGGCTCTACGGCGGAATCAACCCGCGCCAATGGCAAACCTGCACTGTTTCGCCTTGGCGACAGCAGCTTGTCTGACGCGCTGGAAAATCAGCTGTTAGGGTTGAACGTAGGGGATAAACGGGCGTTCACGTTAGCCCCTGAATCGGCATTCGGTAGCAAAAGTCCGGATCTGGTTCAGTTCTTCTCCCGCCGTGACTTTCAGGAAACTGGGGTGCCGGATGTCGGCACCATCATGTTGTTCAGTGGTCGTGATGGCAGCGAAATGCCGGGCGTTGTCCGTGAAGTGACAGAAGATTCAATCACTGTAGATTTCAACCATCCGCTGGCAGGGCAACATATCGATTTCGATATTGAAGTGCTGGAAATTGACCCGGAGCTTGAGGGGAAACATGCAGATATTGCTGGCTAATCCGCGAGGATTTTGTGCGGGTGTTGACCGCGCAATCAGTATTGTAGAACGTGCGCTGGAAATTTACGGCGCACCTATCTATGTCCGCCATGAAGTGGTGCATAACCGCTACGTGGTCGACAGCCTGCGTCAGCGCGGTGCTGTTTTTATCGAGCAAATCAGCGAAGTACCTGATGGGTCTATTCTGATTTTCTCTGCCCACGGTGTTTCTCAGGCGGTACGTGCAGAAGCGAAAGCGCGTGATCTGACGATGCTGTTTGACGCGACTTGTCCGCTGGTGACCAAAGTTCATATGGAAGTTGCGCGCGCCAGCCGTAAAGGCACTGAAGCCATTTTGATTGGTCACGCCGGGCATCCGGAAGTGGAAGGCACCATGGGGCAGTACAGCAATCCGAACGGGGGAATGTATCTGGTCGAGGCGCCGGAAGATGTTTATAAATTGCAGGTGAAAGACGAAAACAACCTGTGCTTTATGACGCAAACCACGCTGTCGGTTGACGACACTTCTGCGGTGATTGATGCGCTTCGCGATCGCTTCCCGAAAATCATCGGGCCGCGTAAAGATGATATTTGCTATGCCACAACTAACCGTCAGGAAGCCGTGCGTACGCTGGCTGACGGAGCAGATGTTGTGCTGGTGGTGGGTTCAAAGAACTCGTCGAACTCCAACCGCCTGGCCGAACTGGCGCAACGTGTCGGTGTACCTTCTTATCTGATCGACTCTGCGGCAGATATTCAGGAAAACTGGCTGAAAGATGCGAAAAGCATTGGCGTTACGGCAGGCGCATCCGCACCGGATATTCTGGTGCAGGACGTGATCAGCAAGCTGAAAACCTTTGGCGGGCTTGATGTGATCAACATCGAAGGGCGCGAGGAAAATATCGTGTTCGAAGTGCCAAAAGAGCTGCGTGTTGATGTGCGTCAGATCGACTGATCTCAGACCCTAAATGAAAAACCGGCTCAAAGTGGCCGGTTTTTTTATGTCTGCACTCCTGCGGCATCAATGAGGCGGGAGTTTAAACAAATTCTGCGGTGCACCCACGGTGGTGGTTTCAACGTGCAGCAACGCTCCCTCCAGAGCATGTGGCGCATCGAGGTTTTTTCGCGCCGAGGTGATAAACAGCTCAGTCATATCCGGCCCGCCAAACGTGCAACAACTCGGTTGTGTGACCGGGACTGGCTGGGTATCCAGTGTCAGTAATTCGCCCTGATTGATCTGCTGGCGCAGCAGGCATTTTGAACCCCAGCAGGCAGTGATCAGCCAGCCATTCTGTGCCAGCGCAGAGCCATCGGGGATCTTATCGCCCGAAGAAAAACAGGATATTTTCAGTGGATTGATGCGGCGGGCGTTGGCGGAGAAAAAGCGTTTTTTCTTACTGTCTGCAAACCAGACTTTGCCTTCATACCAGACCAGTGTGTTGGTACAACCGACGCCATCGAGCATCATTTCCGGCTTTTCTGCGCCCGCTTCATAGCGGAACCATTCGCCGTTATCTTTTTCTTCCTTTATATCCAGCGTACCAAACCACAGAGAACCATCGGGCGCGATGGCTGCTTCATTCGGGCGGGTGCCTTCTGCGCCGGGATAATCACAAAGCTTCTGGCGGGTTTTCTGTTCGTACTCGTAAAGATGGATCCCGTCGACGGAAACCAGCAAAAATTGATTTCTTTTTTCGGTCAGCAACACGGCGCTGGTCAGCGAGGGGAGTTCATGAATTTCAGTTTGCCCGTTGTCGGGCCAGTAGCGCAAAACACACTGAGCCAGAATATCGACCCAAAGCAAAGATTGTGTACGCTGGCACCAGACGGGAGTTTCACCCAATTCGGCTCGGTAGTCGCCAATGGCAGTCACGTCGGACCGGAAAAATGCTGACATCGCAAAGCTCTCCTGCAGGTTACATAGTGGATATAGCGACAGCTGTCTCTATGAGTTTAGTCTGGCTTTGCGTACGTGGGATAGATGAAATGGTGTAAAAAGAAAGGGCCAGCCCGTCAATAAGACGTAAAGCTGGCCCCAAAAGTTCAGTCGTTAAGATTTAGAAATCGTAACGCAGACGGATCAGATTCATATCACCGAGATTATCGGTAGAGGACGTGAACACGTGCTCGTAATCAACACGGAAGCCGTAATCGAGCTGGAAGGACACACCCAACCCGTTATCAATACGCTGGTAATTACGGCCGGTTACATAGGTCAGACGGTCACCCATGAAGTACGGCTGAATGGTTTTGACCGCCAGCTGATTGATTGGGAAAGCATACCCCAGGAAGTATTCCAGACCATAAGCATCGCCCGCGAGGAAGCGATCTTCAGTTTTCACACCAGTCGTCAGGAAGTCATGGTAGTAACCGCCACCGAAGGACGCTGTCCAGTTGCCGGGTTTCCAGCTCAGCGCAGTACCAACAATGCTCTGGTTGTAATCTTTAGAGGTGTTGTCGCCCGGGTTTCTCATTTCTGCGTCGGTGTAGTTGTACGCCGTACCCCAGGTCAGATCTTTGGTGATGTGGTAATCCACACCGACAGAACCGCCGCCGTTACGTTTGTAACGCAGCCCGTTTTTGCCGGTGAGCAACTCATTGTCTTCGAACAGGTAAGAGGCATACACATCTGCATCGCCGAAGGTGTTTTTGTATTTCAGCATCTTACGGGAACGGTAAGAACCATCGTAATCGCCGTTCACACCATTACCCGGTGCCTGGGCGAGCATGTCGTAATCCCAGATATCGGTTTTCGCACCGACCACATCGTAATAAACGCTGTTTTGCTGACCGAAGGTCAACTGGCCGTAAGTTTTGCTTTTCAGACCGGTGTAGAGCATGCGACGGCTGGTGTTATGCGCGCCATCTGCGTGGTGATTATCCCAGCCAGTCAGGGCAGGAATATTCACACCCAGCTCGTAGTAGTTAATCCAGCTGATGTCATCAAACAGATAATAATCAGCAGAAAAACGGAAACGTGTACCGCCATCAAAACCATTGGTCTTGTAGTTTTTCACCCCGTTCTGGAACTGGAACTGCGGACGAATACTGCCGCCAACCTGGAAGTTCAGGCGGCTCAGCGGATCGTTCGGCTGTGGGTCTTGTTTAATCAGAGTGATTTCTGCGTGTGCAGCAAAAGAAGCTAAACCAAATAAAAGACCTGCAGTCGCCACTTGTGTGACTTTGTTCAGTTTGAATTTCATGTTAAGTCCCTGTGCCAATATACTGATCTGAAAAATCAGCAACAAAATTGGCAGTGTGTATTTTTTATATTCCCCTTACTGATGACTGTCTGGTAAGGGTGAAGACGCGCCTTATGAAGCCAGGCTACTTATTTTGACTGTCGTTTAAATCAAATTTCGGCAGTTAAAATTAGGTTGCTATTTATTATCATAATCATTGATTTTATCAATATTATTTCGCCATATATAATAAAAATTTAATGTTTCAGATCTAAGAAATGTTTTGTTTGCTGCTTATCTGTCTCACGCAAGGATGTGAATACGCGTTTTCAGAAATCACCGTCATATTCTTCTTTCTCCTTTAATACATATTGTCAGACGGTGCCCTGGGGGAGAGTGATAAAATCAGTGTCGCGAAAGATGCAGGGAGAAGGGCGGACGAAAGCTGAAACTTATGCACTACATTGCATGGTTATGCGAGCCGCATTAAGGCGGGCTTTTTGGTGTTTTTTTGTCCGTTAGTTCCAGTTTTGCCAGTCGTTTAACACAAAATCACAGATTGCGTAACCTGAAACCAGATGGCTTTTACTGATATTAACGGGGCTGTATCATAATTTTCTAATTATGAGGCAATTTTGCTGGCTCCCAGATCGCGGGGTCGATAACCTGATTCTGTTTCACGGCAGAACCACAAAAAGAAGAGAGTAATTATGAGTAACGCTGATATTCGCATGGCTGTTGTTGGCGCGGGTGGCCGTATGGGCCGGCAGCTGATTCAGGCCATCTCTGACGCCGAAGGCGTGGTGTTGGGCGCAGCGCTGGAACGTACCGGTTCTTCCTTAGTGGGCACCGATGCGGGTGAACTGGCTGGCGTGGGTACTGCTGGCATTAAAGTGCATGACAATCTGGATGCCGTGAAGAATGACTTCGATATTTTGATCGACTTCACCCGTCCGGAAGGCACCCTGGCTCATCTGGAATTTTGCCAGAAACACCATAAAGGTATGATTATCGGCACTACGGGCTTTGACGATGCCGGTAAGGCTGCAATTAAGCAGGCTTCTGAGGTCATTCCGGTGGTTTTTGCGGCCAACTTCAGCGTGGGCGTGAATGTTGTCCTCAAGCTGCTGGAAAAAGCGGCCAAAGTCATGGGCGATTACACGGATATTGAAATCGTAGAAGCGCACCACCGTCATAAAGTTGATGCACCATCAGGTACAGCACTGGCAATGGGTGAAGCGATTGCTGATGCGTTAGGGCGTGATCTGAAAGATTGTGCGGTGTATGCCCGTGAAGGTCATACCGGTGAACGTGATCCAAAAAGTATTGGTTTTGCCACCATTCGTGCCGGCGATATCGTCGGTGAACATACCGCGATGTTTGCCGATATCGGGGAGCGTGTTGAGATTACCCATAAGGCTTCCAGCCGTATGACCTTCGCAAATGGCGCAGTTCGTGCAGGAAAATGGCTTTTCTCGCATAAAAGTGGTTTTTATGACATGCGGGATGTCCTTGGTTTAGAAGATTTGTAGTCAACGTTTTAGATGTGATGTGGTTGTTTTGGTCATAATCTTTTGATAAAAGGGCAGTTCCTTGATTGCCCTTCTCTTTTTTGTTTAAAATGGCTATTTGGGTTTGTTTTAATTTTGAATCCTGTGTTTTACTGACTTTATCCCGATTTCTCTTGCTGTATTGTTTGTTTTTTGTACTCCCTTGTTTCCCTGAGCTGTAACAAAACTCCTTTCTTCGTCATTTTTCAGACATCCTCTTCCGCAAACGGTTACTATACTGACTTAGGCTGTGTTTTTATGGCAGTGAGAGTCTGTTTTCACTGAGTTGTGCGAAAAACAGAGAAATATTGGCGCTTTTGGTAGACAAACCGAACTGCCATCATTAGAATGCGCGCAATTTGCCAAAAATTGGCTTCGGGAGCGATTTTTGCATTGATTTAGATCGGGTTATCTGAATTAATATGCAGATATTGTGATTTATTATTCTTGGAGGATGCTTTGATAAAGTCAGCGCTATTGGTTCTGGAAGACGGAACCCAATTCCACGGTCGGGCCATCGGGGCAGAAGGGTCGGCAGTGGGGGAAGTGGTCTTCAATACGTCGATGACCGGTTATCAAGAAATCCTCACTGATCCTTCCTATTCCCGCCAGATTGTCACTCTCACTTATCCCCATATCGGTAATGTCGGCACCAATGCCGCTGATGAAGAATCCTCCGCAGTACATGCTCAAGGCCTGGTCATCCGCGATTTACCCCTGATAGCCAGCAACTACCGCAGTGAAGAAAATCTTTCTGATTACCTCAAGCGCAACAATATCGTTGCCATCGCCGATATTGATACCCGCAAACTGACCCGTCTGTTACGCGAAAAAGGCGCACAGAACGGCTGTATTATCGCGGGCGATTCACCGGATGCTGAACTGGCGCTGCAAAAAGCCAAAGCATTCCCGGGCCTGAAAGGCATGGATCTGGCGAAAGAAGTGACCACGACGGAATCTTACCGCTGGCAACAAGGTAGCTGGACTCTGGAAGGCGAACTGCCTGAAGCAAAAAAAGCCGAAGACTTGCCATTCCACGTGGTGGCTTATGACTACGGCGCGAAACGCAATATCCTGCGCATGCTGGTGGATCGCGGATGCCGCCTGACGGTCGTTCCTGCACAGACTCCGGCAGAAGACGTCCTGAAAATGAATCCGGACGGCATCTTCCTGTCCAATGGCCCGGGCGATCCGGAGCCTTGTGATTACGCCATCGCCGCCATCAAAACCTTCCTGGAAACCGACATACCGGTCTTCGGCATCTGCCTCGGCCATCAGTTACTGGCACTCGCCAGCGGCGCGAAGACCGTGAAAATGAAACTCGGCCACCACGGCGGTAACCATCCGGTAAAAGATCTCGATAAAAATATCGTGATGATCACCGCACAGAACCACGGCTTTGCGGTTGATGAATCCGGCCTGCCAGCCAATCTGCGCGTGACGCACAAATCATTGTTTGACCATACGGTGCAGGGTATCCACCGTACCGATAAAGCGGCGTTCAGCTTCCAGGGCCACCCTGAAGCGAGCCCGGGCCCGCACGATGCGGCACCGCTGTTTGACCACTTTATCGAACTGATTGAAGCTTTTCGCACAAACAACGCCAGATAACAGGAGCGAATAAAAAATGCCAAAACGTACAGACATAAAAAGCATCCTGATTCTGGGCGCCGGCCCGATTGTTATCGGCCAGGCTTGTGAATTTGACTACTCCGGCGCACAGGCGTGTAAAGCGCTGCGTGAAGAGGGTTACCGCGTCATTCTGGTGAACTCCAACCCGGCAACGATCATGACTGACCCTGAAATGGCGGATGCGACTTACATCGAGCCGATCCACTGGGAAGTTGTGCGCAAAATTATCGAAAAAGAACGTCCCGATGCCGTGCTGCCAACCATGGGCGGCCAGACCGCACTGAACTGTGCACTGGAACTGGAACGTCAGGGCGTGCTGGAAGAATTCGGTGTGACCATGATTGGCGCGACCGCAGACGCCATTGATAAAGCTGAAGATCGTCGCCGTTTCGACGTGGCGATGAAAAAAATCGGCCTCGACACCGCACGTTCCGGTATTGCACACACGATGGAAGAAGCGCTGGCGGTTGCCGCTGACGTTGGCTTTCCGTGCATCATCCGTCCGTCATTCACTATGGGCGGCACCGGTGGCGGTATTGCGTACAACCGTGAAGAGTTCGAAGAGATTTGCGAACGCGGGCTGGATCTTTCCCCGACCAAAGAGCTGCTGATTGATGAGTCGCTGATTGGCTGGAAAGAGTACGAGATGGAAGTGGTGCGTGATAAAAACGACAACTGCATCATCGTCTGCTCCATTGAAAACTTCGATGCGATGGGCATCCACACCGGTGACTCCATCACCGTGGCGCCAGCGCAGACCCTGACCGACAAAGAATACCAAATCATGCGTAACGCCTCGATGGCGGTGCTGCGTGAAATCGGCGTAGAAACCGGTGGCTCCAACGTTCAGTTCTCGGTGAACCCGAAAAATGGTCGTCTGATTGTTATCGAAATGAACCCGCGTGTCTCCCGTTCCTCAGCCCTGGCCTCCAAAGCGACCGGTTTCCCGATTGCTAAAGTGGCGGCGAAACTGGCGGTGGGTTACACCCTCGATGAGTTGATGAACGATATCACCGGCGGCAAAACGCCAGCGTCGTTTGAACCTTCTATCGACTACGTTGTGACTAAAATTCCTCGCTTCAACTTCGAGAAATTTGCCGGTGCCAACGACCGTCTGACCACGCAGATGAAATCTGTCGGCGAAGTGATGGCGATTGGTCGTACACAGCAGGAATCTCTGCAAAAAGCCTTGCGCGGCCTGGAAGTCGGCGCGAGCGGTTTCGACCCGAAAGTGAGTCTGGATGATCCGGAAGCGCTGACCAAAATTCGTCGTGAACTGAAAGAAGCCGGTGCCGAGCGTATCTGGTATATCGCTGATGCTTTCCGTGCCGGGATGTCTGTTGACGGCATCTTCAACCTGACCAACGTGGACCGCTGGTTCCTGGTGCAGATTGAAGAGCTGGTAAAACTGGAAAATGAAGTGGCCGAGGGCGGCTTCAACATTCTGACCCACGACTACCTGCGCATGCTCAAGCGTAAAGGCTTTGCGGATCTGCGTCTGGCTAAACTGGTCGGCGTGTCAGAAAGCGAAGTGCGCAAACTGCGTCACAAATACAACCTGCACCCGGTCTACAAACGTGTTGATACCTGTGCGGCGGAATTCTCTACCGATACCGCCTACATGTACTCCACGTATGAAGAAGAGTGTGAATCTAACCCGACTAATGATAAGCCAAAAATCATGGTGCTGGGCGGTGGTCCGAACCGTATCGGTCAGGGTATCGAGTTCGACTATTGCTGCGTACACGCCTCGCTGGCGCTGCGTGAAGACGGTTACGAAACCATCATGGTTAACTGTAACCCGGAAACTGTATCTACCGATTACGACACCTCTGACCGCCTGTACTTCGAATCCGTCACCCTGGAAGACGTGCTGGAAATCGTGCGTATCGAGCAGCCGAAAGGCGTGATTGTTCAGTACGGCGGCCAGACTCCGCTGAAACTGGCGCGTGAACTGGAAGCCGCTGGCGTGCCAATTATCGGCACCAGCCCGGATGCCATCGACCGCGCCGAAGACCGTGAACGTTTCCAGCAGGCGGTTAACCGTCTGGGCCTGAAACAACCGGCAAACGCCACAGTCGCGACTATCGAACAGGCTGTTGAGAAAGCTGCGGGTATCGGTTATCCGCTGGTGGTACGTCCGTCTTATGTTCTGGGCGGCCGTGCGATGGAAATCGTATACGACGAAATCGACCTGCGCCGTTACTTCCAGAACGCCGTCAGCGTGTCGAACGACGCACCGGTTCTGCTGGACCGCTTCCTTGACGACGCCGTAGAAGTTGACGTTGATGCTATCTGCGACGGTGAGCGCGTGCTGATTGGCGGTATCATGGAGCACATCGAACAGGCGGGCGTTCACTCCGGTGACTCTGCATGTTCGCTGCCGTGCTACACGCTGAGCAAAGAGATTCAGGATGTGATGCGTCAGCAGGTCGAGAAACTGGCCTTCGAGCTGAGCGTTCGCGGCCTGATGAACGTCCAGTTCGCCGTGAAGAACAACGAAGTCTACCTGATTGAAGTCAACCCGCGTGCTGCACGTACCGTTCCGTTCGTGTCCAAAGCGACCGGTGTGGCGCTGGCAAAAGTCGCCGCGCGCGTGATGGCAGGTCAGACTCTGGCAGAGCAGGGCATTACCGAAGAAGTCATCCCGCCTTACTACTCCGTGAAAGAAGTGGTGTTGCCGTTCAACAAATTCCCTGGCGTTGACCCGATTCTTGGGCCGGAAATGCGTTCTACCGGTGAAGTGATGGGTGTTGGCCGTACCTTCGCAGAAGCCTTTGCCAAAGCGCAACTGGGAAGCAACTCCGGCATGAAGAAAGCCGGACGCGCACTGTTGTCGGTTCGTGAAGGCGACAAAGGCCGTGTGGTGGATCTGGCCGCGAAACTGCTGAAACGCGGTTTCGAGCTGGATGCGACTCACGGTACTGCGGTAGTGCTGGGCGAAGCCGGGATTAACCCGCGTCTGGTCAACAAGGTGCATGAAGGCCGTCCGCATATTCAGGACCGTATCAAGAACGGCGAATATGTGTATATCGTGAACACCACGGCGGGTCGTCAGGCGATTGAAGACTCCAAGCTTATCCGTCGCAGTGCGCTGCAATACAAAGTGCATTACGACACTACGCTGAACGGTGGTTTCGCGACGGCAATGGCATTATCTTCTGACCCGACTGAACAGGTAATTTCGGTGCAGGAAATGCACGCCAAAATCAGCAAATAAGTATCTTCTGTTTCCATCCGGTCGTTAAGACGCCCGTTCCCGAAAGGGGCGGGCGTCTTTTTATATGTGTTTGGCTAGAATGTTAAATATAATCATTAAATATGTTTATCATTAAAATTATATTTTTTATGTATGAAAGTCTTCATATGAAAGTGAATTTATCATAAGTTATTATTTTAGATCGATATTTTGTGTTAATGTGATGGGTGTCATGATGTTTTAATGTTTAATTATTGTTATGTTTTTGTTCCTGATTTTATACTCGGAGCTTGGGTTAGTTCACATCGAGAATTAACCCTTCTTGCAGCGCTTTCAGTCAAAATGAGGAATTTCACATGTACAAAACACCTGTCACCCTTCTGGCTTTACTCATCGGCGCGGTTCTTGCGCCGGTCTCACAGGCGGCACTTCCCGGAAAGCCGACACTCGGTGCGGATGAAACCACCTTTGCCATCATTGATATCAATCAGTCCGCCTCGGCCTACAATCAACTGGTCACTGTAAAGAATGCGGCGGATGTCACCGTCACCTGGAATTTGTGGACCGGCGATGCGGGGCAGACGGCCAAAGTGTTACTGAACGGTGCGCAGGTCTGGAGCGGCCCTTCCGGCGCAACGGGCAGCGCCACGTTTGCTGTCAATAAAGGCGGGCGCTATCAGTTGCAGGTTGCGTTATGTAACAGCGAAGGCTGTACCACCAGTGACGCCAAACAAATTGTAGTGGCGGATACCGATGGCAGCCATTTGCTACCATTGACCAGCACGCTGAAGGAAAACAACCAGCCTTATAACAATAAATCCGGCAAGGTCGTAGGCGCTTATTTTGTCGAGTGGGGCGTGTACGGTCGCGGGTTCCCGGTGGATAAAATCCCTGCGCAGAACCTGACTCATATCCTGTACGGCTTTACGCCGATTTGCGGCGGGGATGGGATTAACGACAGCTTAAAAAGCATTGAGGGCAGTTTTCAGGCCTTGCAACGCGCCTGTGCAGGGCGTCAGGATTTTAAAGTCGCGATCCATGATCCCTGGGCTGCAGTGCAAATGCCTCAGCAAGGTGTCAGTGAATATTCTGCGCCTTACAAAGGCAATTTCGGCCAGCTGATGGCGCTGAAGAAAGCCTACCCGAATCTGAAAATTGTCCCTTCCATCGGTGGCTGGACGCTATCCGACCCGTTCTATTTCATGAAAGACAAAGCGAAGCGGGATGTTTTTGTGGCCTCGGTGAAGGAGTTTCTGCAAACCTGGAAATTCTTCGACGGTGTGGATATCGACTGGGAATTTCCGGGCGGTGGCGGTGAAAATCCTGCACTGGGCAGCACGGCGGATGGAGATACCTATGTGCAGCTGATGAAAGAGCTGCGGACTATGCTCAATGAATTATCCGCCCAAACCGGAAAAACCTATGAACTGAGTTCGGCGATCAGTGCAGGCCGGGACAAAATTGATAACGTGGATTACAGCGCCGCGCAGCAGTATATGGATCATATTTTCCTGATGAGCTATGACTTCTATGGCGCTTTCTCACTGACGACGCTGGGACACCAAACTGCGTTGTACGGCTCCGCCTCGAAACCCGATACCGATTACACCACCGATCATGGCGTGCAGGCGTTGCTTTCACAGGGCGTGACGCCGGGCAAAATTGTAGTGGGTGCGGCCATGTATGGGCGCGGCTGGACGGGGGTGAAGAATTTCCAGAATAACGATCCTTTCACCGGGACCGCGACCGGCCCGACCGCCGGTACCTGGGAAAATGGCATTCTTGATTACCGTCAGGTGGCGAAACTTAAAGCCAACAGTGACTGGCAGTACAAGTATGATGCCGCAGCTGAAGCACCGTATTTGTGGAAGCCTTCCACCGGCGATTTGATCACTTACGACGACAACCGTTCAGTGGTCGCGAAAGGTAAATATGTTTTGGCTAATCAGCTGGGTGGCCTGTTTGCATGGGAAATTGATGCGGATAATGGCGATATTTTAAATGCCATGCATGAAGGCTTAGGGAATGGCACCGGCGGCGGCACGACGAACCTTGCGCCGCTGGCCAGTGCCGGGACAAATCAGAACGTGACCGGTCCGTTGACAGTGACGCTCGATGGTTCTGCTTCCCGTGATCCGGAAAATGCAGCCCTGACGTATTTGTGGACCAAAGTCTCCGGGCCTGCGGTGACGCTGACCAATGCAGACAAAGCCAAAGCGCAGTTTAACGTCCTTACTACCGCGCAAGATCAGGTGTGGGTATTCCAGCTGAAAGTGACCGATCCACAAGGGCTGAGCGCCACGGCGCAGGTTCAGGTGACAAACTCGGCGGTTCAGGCGAACCAGCCGCCGGTGGTGACGTTGCCAGCGACCATGGCTGTAACGGCAGGTAATACCTTCGCGCTGGTGGCACAGGCGACGGATGCCAATAACGATCCGCTCACGTATCAGTGGACGTTGCCCGCCGGTCTGAGCGCCAGCTCGCTGACCACCAGCTCCATCAACGTTACCGCTCCGGCGGTCACCAGCAGCACAGTGTATCCGGTCAGTGTGATGGTCAGCGATGGAAAATCATCCACGTCTGCCAGCTTACAACTGACGGTTAACCCGGCGAGCACGGGCGGGTGTGGTGTGACAACGGATCCTGCGGCGGCGCAAGTGCCTGCCTGGGACAGCAGCAAAATCTACAATACCGGCGATGCCGTCAGCTACAACCAGCTGATATGGAAGGCGAAATACTGGACACAAAACAACCCGCCATCGCGCAGCAGCGATCAGTGGCAACTCGTCAGCAATATCACATTGCCTTACGACAATGCGGCCACCTATGTTCAGGGGGAAATGGCCACTTACGGCGGCCATAACTGGAAAGCGAAGGTCTGGACTCGGGGTGTCACGCCGGTTGCAGGTGACAACTGGCTGGATCTCGGGGCAGTCAGTTGTCCGTGAATCCTTTCATGTAAATCGACAGGGCCTGAGGGCCCTGTTTTTCATCGTATTTACGGCAGTTAATAAATGTTAAAAATACTTTATGATGAATGCATATTTTGTCGATATGAGTTCACAGATGATTTTAATAATTTACGCCCATCCCTATCCGCGCCATTCAAGAGCCAATCAGGGGCTGCTGTCGGCAGTCAGTGATTTGCCCAACGTCGAAGTGCGTTCGCTCTACGACCTCTATCCCGATTTCAATATCGACATTGCCGCTGAACAGAAAGCCGTTGAACGTGCAGATCTGGTGGTCTTCCAGCATCCGCTCCAATGGTACAGCTTGCCGCCACTGATGAAACTGTGGATCGACAAAGTGCTCGAGCACGGCTGGGCGTACGGCCATGAAGGCAATGCCTTAAATGGCAAACATTGCTTGTGGGCGGTAACGACCGGCGGTAACGAGCACCATTTCGAGCTGGGTGATCACCCCGATTTTGACGTGCTGGCGCAGCCGTTACAGGCGACAGCCATTTATTGCGGCATGCACTGGCTGCCGTATTTCGCCGTGCACAACACCTTCATTTGCGATGAAGTGGCGCTGAAAGCGGCGGGAGAAGAATATCGTCGCCGTTTAACCGCCTGCCTGAGTCTGAAAGAAGGCTGCCCGCCGGAGGTGAGCCTTGGATAACCATAACCTGATGATTGAAGGCCTGATTTATCTCGGCTCGGCGGCGCTGTTTGTGCCGATTGCGGTACGTCTGGGTCTGGGTTCTGTGCTCGGTTACCTGATTGCGGGCTGCATTATCGGCCCGTGGGGGCTGAAACTGGTCTCTGATGCCGAATCAATTCTGACCTTTGCGGAGATCGGCGTGGTGCTGATGCTGTTTGTCATCGGACTTGAGCTGGATCCCAAACGGTTGTGGACGATGCGTGCCTCGGTTTTCGGCGGCGGCAGCATTCAGATGGTGGGCTGCGGCGCAGTGCTCAGCGCATTCTGTTATTTCCTCGGACTGGACTGGAAAATCGCCCTGTTGATCGGCCTGACGCTGGCGCTTTCTTCAACGGCCATTGCCATGCAGGCGATGAGTGAGCGCAGCCTGACGGCTTCACCCATTGGCCGCAGCGCTTTTGCGGTGTTGCTGTTCCAGGATATCGCCGCCATCCCGCTGGTGGCGATGATCCCCTTACTGGCGAGCACCGGCGAAGCCACAACGCTGATGAGTTTTGGTTTGTCAGCGGCAAAAGTGGTCGGTGCGTTGGTGCTGGTGGTGTTGCTCGGGCGCTATGTTACGCGGCCCTTGCTGCACTTCGTGGCACGCTCCGGCATGCGTGAAGTGTTCAGTGCCGTTGCGCTGTTTCTGGTATTCGGCTTCGGTATTCTGCTGGAAATGGCCGGTATGTCGATGGCGATGGGCGCATTTCTGGCGGGCGTATTGCTGGCAAGCTCTGAATACCGTCACGCGCTGGAAAGCGATATCCAGCCGTTCAAAGGTCTGCTGCTCGGCTTGTTCTTTATCGGCGTCGGCATGTCTATTGACTTCGGCACGCTGGTCCATCAGCCGCTGCTTATTGCCACATTGCTGGTCGGTTTTATGGCGCTGAAAGCCGCCTTGTTGTGGCTGGTTGCGCCGTGGCTGGGTGTGCCGAAAAAGCAGCGCGGCCTGTTTGCCATCTTAATCGGGCAGGGCAGTGAGTTCGCGTTTGTGATTTTCAGCACCGCTCAAATGGCAGGTGTGTTGCCGGTAGAATGGTCGAAAGCTCTGACGCTGGCCGTGGCGCTTTCCATGGCGGTGACGCCATTGCTGCTGGTACTGTCCGCGCGCCTTGAGCGCAATGCGCCGAAAGATGACCGTCCGCATGACACCATTGATGATGAGAACGCGCAGGTAATTATTGCCGGTTTCGGGCGCTTTGGTCAGATTGCCGGTCGTTTGCTGCTGGCAAATAACGTCCACACGGTGGTCCTGGATCACGATCCGGATCACATCGAAACGCTGCGTAAATTTGGCACCAAAGTGTTTTACGGCGACGCCACACGCGTTGATTTGCTGGAGTCCGCCGGTGCCGCGCAGGCGAAGGTTCTGATTAATGCCATCGACGATGTGGAAGCCAACCTTCAGCTGACGGCGCTGGCGAAAGAGCATTTCCCGAATCTGAAAGTAATTGCCCGCGCCCGTGATGTCGATCACTGGTATCAGTTGCGTCAGTTGGGTGTCGAAGCGCCGGAACGTGAACTGTTTGAAGGCTCCTTGCGCGTCGGCCGCGATGTGCTGGAGGCGCTGGGGCTGGATGCGTATGAAGCCCGCGAGAAGGCAGATCTGTTCCGCCGCTATAACCTGAAAATGCTGGAGGCTACTATCGAGAATTACGAAGATACTGAGTTCCGTATCGCCAGCATGCAGCGTGCGAAAGATATGCTGACAGCCGCTATCGAGCAGGATCAGGAGCGTCTGGCTTCTGGTCAGCAACAGGGCTGGCGTGGCAGTATTGACGGAAAAGCGCCTGAGAAAGAGGTGATTGAAGCGAAGGGCTAAGCCGCCGTTAAAACAGAAAACCGGTGCCTGATGCACCGGTTTTTTCTTTCTGAACTCAGCTCAGTGCGACTTTAATGCCCAAACCGATCAGTACACCGCCCAGCAGTTTATCGATAAGTTTCTGCGCTTTCGCCAGACCACGACGCACCGGCGGGCTCTGGATAAGTAACGCCAGCGAAGGCCACCAAATGGCCGACAAACCGACGATTATAGAGGCGTACCACAGCTTTTCACCGAAGGTGGAGTTAATCTGCAAGACCTGCGTAAACATCGCCAGGAAGAAAAGTGTCGCCTTTGGATTGAGCAGGTTACACAGATAACCCTGCACGAACGCGGTGCGTAGTTTTACCTGCTGTGGCTCCAGTCCGTCGAGGTTCATTTTGCTGTTGCTGCGGGAAAACAACGCCTGAATACCGACCCAGATCAGATAAGCCGCACCGACGTATTTCAGTAAATCAAATAACCACGGCGTGGTGGTGATCACCACTGCCAGACCGGCCACGCAGTAAGACATATGCGTAATCACACCACAAATAACACCCAGTGACGTCATGAGTGCCGCGATGCGCGGATAGCGGGCCGCATTTTTGATGACCAGAAAGAAATCGGGACCGGGAGAAAGCATGCCGAGGAAGGCGATACTGGCAACAAAAAGGGTGGTTTCAAGCATGAAAATAACCGTCGTCAATGTTCGGAACAAAAGAAGGCGGCATGATACGCCAATCCTCAGTAAGTTAAATCACTCTTATTGCTTTTTTTGCGGGCGGTGAATGGTATGCAGGATCCGGTCATAGAATACCCGGTGCGTGAAAGCCCCGAGGCGCATCATCAACGTGAAATTACCCGTTTGTGCATCGAATGTGCCCTGATGCTGTTGCAGCATGGTGCCGAAAGTATGCTGGTCGAACAGCTGTCGGCGAGGCTTGGCGTCGCGCTGGGAATGGACCGGGTGGAAAGCTCGATTTCCGCCAATGCCATTGTGCTCAGCACCTTAAGCGGCGGTTATTGTCTGACCTCGACGCGTAAAAATGTTGACCGCGGGATCAACATGCAGGTTGTGACACAAGTCCAACATACGGTGATCCTGGCCGAGCATAAACTGCTCGACAGTCAACTGGTGGCAAAACGCCTGCAAAAAATCAAACCGCTGCGGTATCCGCGCTGGCTGATGATCCTGATGGTGGCGCTCTCCTGCGGGTGTTTCAGCAAACTTAATGGTGGCGGCTGGGATGCATTCATTGTCACTTTTTTTGCCAGCGGCGTCGCCATGGCCGTACGCCAGAGCCTTACTGCACGGCATATGAATCCGCTCATCAACTTTTGCTGCACGGCATTCGTGGCGACTTCCATTTCAGGGTTGCTGTTGCGGCTGGGCATTTTTCAGCAGTCATCAAACGTCGCAATGGCTGCCAGCGTGTTATTGCTGGTGCCGGGTTTTCCGCTGATTAATGCCGTGGCGGACATGTTCAAAGGGCATGTGAACACCGGACTGGCGCGCTGGACTATGGCCAGCCTGCTGACACTGGCGACCTGCATTGGTGTGGTCATGGCAATGGCATTGTGGGGTTTACGGGGGTGGTCATGAGCCTTTTATGGGCACTGATTCAGGATATGCTTTTCGCTGCCGTGCCCGCACTGGGCTTTGCGATGGTGTTTAATGTGCCGCCGCGGGCATTACGTTATTGCGCACTGCTCGGCGCAGTTGGCCATGGCACGCGGATGTTGCTGATCCACGGCGGGATAAACATCGAATGGGCCTCCCTGCTGGCAGCTATACTGATTGGCATTATGGGCATTCGATGGTCACGCTGGTTACTGGCACATCCTAAAGTTTTCACCGTTGCCGCTGTTATACCGATGTTCCCCGGCATTTCTGCCTACACGGCGATGATCTCAGTCGTGGAGATTTCGCATCTGGGCTACAGCGAAGCATTGCTATCGACGGCACTCACCAATTTTCTGAAAGCCAGTTTTATCGTCGGGGCATTATCTATCGGATTATCGTTACCGGGATTGTGGCTGTACCGTAAACGCCCCGGTGTGTAAGCGTTGTTGTACAACGTGGAGCTACCATGCAAAAAAGCAGGTGAGCGCTTCAGCATTTTCGACTGGATTACGGCGGTACCTTCCTGCTTTTGAGCGTCCTTTACCGCCGGAACCGCTACTTTTGGCGGGGAATATCCCGGCAGGGTAAGAGCTCTCTTATATCTTTGTAAAGCGTGGGTCTCCCTATCGACGGCTGATGGGGCTTTCCGTATAGTGGCAGCTCTTTTTTGGGGTCACGCACAAATCCTTTTTCTACACAGGGCTTCACAATGATTATTAGCCTGATCGCCGCACTGGCGACCGATCGCGTTATTGGCATGGAAAACGCTATGCCTTGGCATTTACCTGGTGATCTGGCCTGGTTTAAGCGTAATACGCTCAACAAACCCGTCATCATGGGGCGAAAGACGTTTGAGTCAATCGGACGCCCGTTGCCTGGCCGGCTGAATATTGTCATCAGCTCTAAACCGGGCGAGCATGAAGGTGTGACCTGGGTAACGTCTGTTGACGCTGCGCTGGCGGCTGCCGGCGATGTGGAAGAAGTGATGGTGATGGGGGGCGGCCGCGTGTATGAGCAACTGCTGCCGAAGGCCAATCGTTTATATCTGACTCACATTGATGCCGAAGTCGAAGGGGATACACATTTCCCTGATTATGAGCCGGATGACTGGGAAAGCACATTCAGCGAATTCCACGATGCGGATGAGCAGAACTCTCATGGTTATTGCTTCGAAATCCTTGATCGCCGCGCCTGATCCTACGGCTGCGCGAGCCGTGTGACAATAAAAAGGCACCCTTTGCAGGTAATGCCGGTCACTTAAGGTGACCGGCATTGTTTTTTAAGGGATATTTTGACCTTTTTTCTCTCACTTCCCTCGCATATTCACGCTCACGCCTCGAGGGCAGCTTTAGCATCGCTGCGTTGCTGTAAAAATGCTTCAGATGACCCGGGATGGCTCCCGCTGATGCCCACGGCAGCCCGAT